>CAMFGQ010000022.1 GCA_945950065.1 uncultured Clostridia bacterium | reverse complement strand
TTAACTGCGGCTGCCATGAAGTTCTTTGAACGGGTAAAACCCGAGTGGATGCTTGGAGGGATGTGATGAAAACAATGAAGAGAACTCTGCTCTTTATCTTCCTTTTGGCACTGCTCTTTCCAGGGCTTGTCTATGCCCACGGATGCCATCTTATTTTGGAGGCACCTGGTGTTCTTCGTGCAGAATATGATGGTGGAGGCTTTTCGCCTCGTATGGTGGTGACTCTCTATGATGCAGAGGGGAAAGAACTTGCTAGTGGATCAGTCGATGATCAGGGTAAATATCATTTTGATGCGTCTTTAGATCTTGCATCAGCCGTCGTTGAAGACGGCATGGGCCACCGAGCTGTCTATGAAAAAGGTGTAGAAGAAAAACACATTCCGAAGCTACCTGTGGTCATTGCAGTGTTCTTTGTGGTGGGCATCATCATGAAAATATATGACAACAAAAGCAAACGAAAAAGGGAGGCCTAGGCCTCCACTTTTCATCAGAAGCCATCCTTGGTTGTAAAGAGGAATTCTCCGTACTATAATGAAGCATGAACAAACACGACCCCCTAGGGAGGAAAACATGAGAATGAGAAGAATACGCTCCAAAGAAGTACTGCGACGCATGAGTGCTGAAGTGGGGCTTTCCAAGAGGGATTTAATCTATCCTCTCTTTATCGTAGAAGGTGAAGAAATACGAAAAGAAATTGATGGCTTTCCTGGCGTCTACCATCTCAGTGTAGATGAAGCTGTGAAAGAAGTAGGTGAACTTCTTGACTTAGGGATAGAAGCTGTCCTCCTTTTTGGTATCCCTGATGAAAAAGATGAGATCGGAAGTTCTGGTTACGATGACAATGGCATTGTACAAAAAGCACTACGCGCCATGAAAGCAGCTCATCCGAGAATGCTTCTGATCACCGATGTCTGTCTTTGCGAATACACATCCCATGGCCATTGTGGCATCCTTTGCGAGAGCGGAGAAGTCCTTAACGACGAAAGCTGTGATGTCCTAGCAAAAGTTGCAGTTTCCCATGCAAAAGCAGGTGCTGACATGGTAGCACCTTCGGATATGATGGATCATCGCGTGCGCTGTATGCGTAAAGCCCTTGACGAAGAAGGCTTTATCAACATGCCCATCATGTCCTATAGTGCAAAATATGCTTCTTCCTATTATGGACCCTTTAGAGAAGCTGCTCAATCTGCTCCTAGCTTTGGTGATCGAAAAGCCTATCAGATGGACTATCATAACAGTGATGAAGCCATGCGAGAAATTCAACAAGACATCGATGAAGGAGCTGATCTGATTATTGTTAAGCCTGCCATGGCCTATCTTGACATCATCCGTCGGGCTAAGGATACCTTCAATCTACCCTTGGTTGCCTATCAAGTAAGTGGTGAATATACCATGCTAAAGCTGGCTGTAGAAAATGGTGTGTTTTCAGAGGAAGTCATCTACGAAAGTCTCATTGCCATTAAACGAGCAGGAGCAAAGATGATCATTAGCTATTTTGCTAAGGAGTTGGCTCCACAATTACCCTAATGTTCAATTGAATCAAGTAAAAGAAGAAAAGACTAATGGAAGCATTGGTCTTTTTTCATTGCCCTTGATTCAGCTTTTTCTACTTATTAAGGGGCTGATTGGTAACAAAGGATGAGATCTCTTCTCCTGATTCCTATTGGTATGAGGTATTGCACTTTAGAAATTTATTTGACAGATGGGGAAAAGGTGGTATGATATAGCTAAATTATTTTAGTTAAAATAATTTATATAAAAAAAGAAAAAAATGGAGGAGAAAATGAAACTCGACAAAATAAAAGCAATTATCGCTGAAAACCTAGCTTGTGATGAAGCAAGCATTACTGAAGAAACCAACCTAATTGATGATCTAGGTGCAGACTCTCTGGATGTAGTAGAACTCTGCCTAGCTTTTGAAGATGAATTTGGTGTGCACATTGAAGATGAAGATCTTCCCAACATCCGCACCGTCAAAGATGTTCTAGACTATATTGAAAAAGAAGCCTAGGAGAACTAGGTGGGACTTCGAATTGTACATGTTAGCGACTATCTTCCTGAGAAGAAAGTTGCTAACAGCTTTTTCCAAAAAATCCTCAATACCTCCGACGAATGGATTCGCAGCAGAACAGGTATTGTAGGAAGGCATTTTGCCGAAAATCTAACTACATCAGATATGGCCATTGAAGCAGCGAAAGGTCTAGCCATAACCCCAGAAATGAAGGATAAGATCAGTTGTGTTCTCCACGCTAGCTTCACGGCCGATTTCATTATGCCCAGTATAGCTGCGGTTCTTCAGGGAGCCCTGGAGCTCCCTGAAGAAGTTCTATGTATGGACATAAACATGGCCTGTACAGGCTTTGTGGGTGGATTGATTCTACTAGATGGTCTTCTCAATGAAGGAGAAATGGGAATTCTTGTTGGAACGGAAAAGATATCCAGCAAGTTAAACTATGAAGACCGTGGAACAGCCATCCTCTTTGGTGATGGATCAGGTGCGGTTCTTGTTGAAAAGAACTCTACTCCCTTTGCCAGTATTTATGGTACAAGGAGCAACAAAGACGACTTAACCCTTATTGAAGGCGAGAAGCTAACCATGAAGGGTCAGGCTGTTTTTAAATTTGCTACAGAGGTAGGCGCATCCAGCATCAAAGCTGTTCTTGAAAAAGCACAAATCTCAAAAGATGATGTGGACTTCTTTGTCTGCCATCAAGCCAATGAACGAATTTTAGATTATATTGCCCATAAACTAGAGATCTCGCCCTTACTCTTTCCCAAATCTCTCAGTGAAACAGGCAATGTTTCTGCTGCCAGTATTCCCCTTCTCCTGGCAAAACTAAAAAGAGAAGGACAGTTTTTAGAAAAGAAACGCGTTGTACTCACAGGCTTTGGAGCAGGACTCTGCTGGGCTAGTGTGTACATGGAAGTAGGTGAAATGCATGACAGTGAACAAACTCCTGAAGACTAAGTATCCTGTCTTTCAAGGCGGGATGGCCCATATTGCTACAGGTGCCTTTGCAGCAGCTGTATCGGAAGCTGGTGCTCTAGGGGTTATAGGAGCGGGAGGGATTAAACTGGACAAGCTCCGTCAGGAGATTCTCCTGGCCAAGAGTCTCACCGATAAACCCTTTGGAGTAAACCTCCTTCTGCTCCATCCAGAAATTGAAGAACAAGCAAAACTCGTTGAAGAACTAGGAGTAGAAGTTGTCACAACCGGGGCTGGAAATCCCGGTCGTTTTGTTGAATCCTGGAAAGAAAAAGGAATCAAAGTTTTCCCCGTGGTAGCTGAACCAGCTCTGGCCATTCGTATGGCAAGACTAGGCGTAGATGGGCTCATTGCAGAGGGTAGCGAAGCAGGGGGACATATTGGGACCATGACCACCATGACCTTAATTCCGCAGGTTCTCGACCGTGTGGATTTACCTGTGATTGCAGCTGGAGGAATTGCTACGGGAGAACAACTCCTTGCAGCTGAAGTTTTGGGAGCCAGTGGCGTACAAATGGGTACCCTGTTCCTCGCAACCGAGGAATGTCCCATCCATCAAAACTACAAAGACAAAATCATCAACTCCAACTATGCCAACAGCAAGGTCATTGGACGAAGTGTCAACATGCCCCTTCGTCTTCTGAATAATCCCATGGTACGTGAATATCTGGCCATGGAAAAATTAGGAAAAGATAAAGACGAGCTCGAACACTATACCTTGGGAGCTCTGCGCAAAGCAGTTCATGATGGAAATCTAGATGAAGGCTCCTTTATGGCGGGCTTAGTGGTGAGCCAAATCCATGACATCCTTCCAGTAAAAGAAAGACTGGAACAACTCTTTACAGAGTATGACAACCTACGTAAGAGGTTCATCCATGAAAATAGCGAATCGTAGCCTAGATCTCCCCCTTATTCAGGGTGGAATGGGCATTGGCGTATCTCTTGGTAGACTTGCGGGCACGGTTGCCTCTTATGGAGCCATGGGCACCATCTCTGCTGTAGGGATTGGCTATGCTGAAGAAGACTTCGGAAAAAACAACGTGCATGCCAACGTCCGAGCCCTCACCAAAGAAATTCAAAAAGCAAAAGAACTCTCCGGCGGAAAAGGACTGATTGCCGTCAACATCATGCATGCCATCACTCAGTATGAGGAAATGGTCAAGGCAGCAGTGAAGGCAGGAGTCGATATTCTTGTGGTAGGAGCGGGTTTACCCCTAGATCTACCCAAGCTGGCAGAAGGATGGGATGGCATTTTGGCACCCATTGTATCCAGCAAACGTGCACTAGAACTGCTCTATCGCAGCTGGAAAAAACGTTTTTCCCGTATCTTTGACATGGTGATTTTGGAGGGAGCAGAGGCTGGAGGCCATCTCGGAATCCCAAGTAAAGACATGGAGGGGTTCGATCTCCTCTCTGTAACCAATGAAACCAAGAGCTATCTCCAAGAGGTAGAAGCAGCGGAAGGAAGAAAGATCCCTCTCTTTGTCGCCGGCAATGTCTTTGATGAGAAAAACATGGCTTCTCTTCTCAAAGCGGGTGCCGATGGATTTCAAATGGGAACTCCCTTTATTGCAACCGAAGAATGCGATGTCCATGATGGCTTTAAACAGGTGATTTTGGAAGCTAGGGAAGAGGCTGTGAAACTCATTCACAGCCCTGTTGGGATGCCCGCTCGTGCCATCAACACTCCCTTTGTTCAAGCCTTAACGGGAGAAAAGCTGACCATTAAAAACTGTATGAACTGTCTAAAAACTTGTACACCTGCATCAACAGAATTCTGTATCTCCCAGGCCCTGATTCAAGCGGCTAAGGGAAACAGAGAAGAAGGACTCTTCTTCGCTGGAGCAGGGGTAGGAAAAATAAACACATTGAGAACTGTCAAGGAGGTGCTTGATGAAGCTTGCCTTTTTATACGCAGGGCAGGGGGCTCAGTCCGTTGCCATGGGGAAGGATCTCTATGATCACTTTCCTGAAGTAAAGGAATTTTATGATGGACTGGATTTTCCTCTGGACATCAAATCACACTCCTTTACATCTGATCTTGAAACCATAACCAAGACTTCCATCACGCAACCCGTGATGGTTGCCTTTCAACTTGCTCTAACCGATCTCTTCTTTAAAGAAGGTATTTATCCAGATGCCGTAGCAGGTCTAAGCATCGGTGAATATGCAGCTCTTTATGCTGCAGGTGTTCTTTCCAAAGAAGACGCCATGAAAATAGCCGTCTTTCGCGGAGAGCGTATGGAGCACTACAGTAGTCAGGTAGATACCTCCATGGTTGCCCTTATGGGTGCGGAAGAAGAGGACCTGGTAAAGGCCATTGAAGAAGTTGGACTAAGTGACTCTCTCTTTCTTTCCAACATCAACACCAAAGGACAGATCGTGTTAACAGGGAAGAAAGATTCACTGGATACACTCTTTTCTCAGTGGGGCGAGAGGGTACGAAAAATCCCCCTTCAAGTAGGAGGACCCTTCCATACCCCCTATATGTCTCCTGTAGCAACGGAGCTTCAAGAACTCTTTTCAAAACTTGACTTTAATGAACCACAGAGAAAGATTGCCATGAATCTCACAGGAGAGTATGAAGACCAAAACTACCAAGACATCATGGCAAAGCAAGTCATGGAAACCGTTCGCTTTAAAGACGTCTTGGAGACACTACTAGAAGACGGTGTAGAGCTCTTTGTCGAATTTGGTCACAACAAAGTCCTAGCTGGACTTCTACGACGCTTAAACAAAGAGGCAAAAGTACTAGAAGTCTCCGACTATGAAAGCTATGAAAAAGTGAAGGAGGAACTCCAATGGAAAAAGTAGCCCTGATTACAGGAGGCTGTAAGGGAATTGGTCGAGCAATGGCCCTTACCTTTGCAAAAGCAGGCTATAATCTAGTTCTCCTTTCACGAAAGGACTCTTCTGCATGTCAAGAAACAGTGGAAGAAGCCAAAGCCTTTGGAAAGGACGTCCTCTTTCTCGAAGCAGATGTCAGTAGAGAAGAAGAGGTAAAAGAAGCCTTTCAACACATGTTAGAAAAATATGGACACATTGATGTTCTGATTAATAATGCTGGAATCGTAAAAGACGGCCTTGCTCTGCGCATGAGCTCTGAGGACTTTCAGGATGTCCTCAACATCAATCTACTGGGCAGTTTCTACTGTGCCAAGGAAGCACTGCGCAGCATGAGTCGTAATCGCTCTGGGGTCATTCTCAACATTTCCAGTGTGGTAGGAATCTACGGCAATCCTGGCCAAAGTAATTATGCTGCTTCTAAAGCAGGAATGATCGGACTGACCAAAACCCTAGCCAAGGAATTTGGCTCTCGTAACATCCGTGTCAATGCCATAGCCCCAGGATTCATTGAGTCAGACATGACAGAAAGCCTCTCCGACGCAGTCAAAGAAGAAGCCATGAAAAAACTATCCATTAAGCGCTTTGGTACTGCAGAAGAGGTAGCAGAACTTGCTCTTTTCCTTGCTTCAGAGAAAGCGGAGTATATTACAGGACAAGTTCTATCCATTGATGGAGGAATTGCTCTATGAAAAGAAGAGTTGTTGTAACCGGCCTTGGTTTTGTGTCTCCTCTAGGACATGATAAGGAGACCATTCTCAAGGCCTTTAAGGATGGAAGCTGTGGAATTGGTAAGATTACCCATTATGATGCATCGGAAGATGATGTACAGCTTGCTGCAGAAGTAAAAGACTATGATGAAGAGAATCTGATTGAAGCAAGAGCTAAACGAAGAATGGACCTAGTGAATCAGTATGCACTGATTGCAGGAATAAAAGCCTATCGAGACAGTGGCCTTACCACAAAAGGTGAGGGTCATGGTGTGAGCATGGGTTCAGGTATTGGTGGACTAGAGACCATTCAACAAGAAGCTTTTCGTGCCTGTGAAGTGGGTTATGGAAGACTCTCACCCTTCTTTATCCCCAAGGCGATCTCCAACATCAGTGCTGCCTACCTTGCTATTGAACTAGGTTTTCATGGAAGTTGTAAATGTCCAGTGACGGCCTGTGCCAGTGGCACCGATGCCATTGGTGAAGGATATCGAAGCATCAAGGATGGTTATCTTGATGTGGTTCTCTGTGGAGGCACTGAGGCTAGCATCAATCCTCTTGGTGTAGGCGGTTTTTCCTCCATGAAGGCACTGAGTACATCCAAGGATCCCCTACGTGCCAGCGTTCCTTTCGATAAAGAGAGAGATGGTTTTGTCATGGGAGAGGGGGCAGGAGTCTTGGTCCTAGAAGAACTTGAGCATGCGAAAAAGCGTGGAGCGAGAATCTATGCTGAGATCATCGGTTATGGCACCACATGTGATGCGGGACATATTACCCAGCCATCTCCTGGTGGAGAACTTGCCTATAAGGCCATGAAAATGGCCATGGATGAGGCAGGCCTATCCTCCAAGGAACTTGACTATGTTAATGCCCATGGGACAAGTACGCCACTGAACGATAAAACCGAGACCCTAGCCTTAGAAAAACTTTTAGGAGAGGATGTACAAAAGCCCTATGTCAGTAGCTCCAAATCCATGATTGGTCACCTTCTTGGTGCATCAGGAGCAGTAGAAGCCATCTATACACTAATTGGTATGGAGGCAGAAATCCTTCCTCCTAATGTGAATTATCAGGAGCCAGATGAGGAATGTAAGCTTAATCTCGTTCTTGAACCCGGAAAGAAGTTTCCTTTCAAAACAGCCATAAGCAACTCCTTTGGCTTTGGTGGACACAATGCATCGGTATTTTTCAGAAAATGGGAGGAAACCGATGAAGTATAATGCCAAGGAGATTATGGATATTCTCCCTCATCGTTATCCTTTTCTACTTGTAGACAAGGTCACAGAAGGTGAGGTTGGCAAGTGGGCAAAAGGGATCAAGCAAGTCACCATGAATGAACTTCACTTTACAGGGCATTTTCCTGACTATCCAGTCATGCCCGGTGTCCTTATTGTGGAAGCACTGGCTCAACTAGGAGCCCTTTGTGTACTCTCCATGGAGGAGCATAAAGGCAAGCTTGTCTTTTTTGGTGGTATTGACAAAATGCGCTTTAAAAGACAGGTCCTACCAGGCGATACCCTAGAGCTTTTTTGTGAACTCAGTGCCTTTAAACTTGGCTTTGGAAAAGGCCTTGTAAAGGCTACGGTTGACGGTGAAGTGGCCGCTCAAGGACATTTGACATTTGCCTTGAAATAACCTAGGATAGATTTGAGGTGAATGAGATGCTAATGGATTCTTTTAGTCAGGTTTACGACAAATTTAAGCTGAATTTTTACAAGAATATTTTTAAGAATTTTGAGACCCGCGAGGCATCTCTTACAACTACGGAAGCCTTTTCCGTAGAGATTATTCATGCCTTGGGGAGACCGACCATCAGCGAGTACGCAGCCTTCCTAAATATTTCTCACCCCAACGCCAACTACAAGATCAATTCCCTAGTGAAAAAAGGCTATGTAAAAAAGACACAGTCCAAAGAAGACAGAAGAGAATACTATCTTGAAGTCACCGATAAATTTCACTCCTACAATGATATGAAGAATCAGTACATTCATGTGGTAATGGAGAGGATGAACAAGAGGTTTACCAAGGAAGAATTACTCAAGTTTAAATCCATGATGGACATCATATCGGAAGAACTTATGCCAGAAGTGCATTTGCCTCCAGTAGCGGATAAGGATGCCTTGTAGAGGTTTAGGATTGTTAGCTAGCTAAAACATTAGCTAGCTTTTTTATTTTGGTTTTTGTACTGCATGATCATTTTATCTTTTCATAGCCTTAAGTAGAGATAAACGAGTAAAAATAGTCGTATCATTTAGTAAGTTCCTGTGAGATAAGAATAGTAAAAGATAAAGATGGATTATCTAAAGTTGTTATGATCATTACTTGGTAAGAAAGGAATGAAAAAGGAAAACCATCTCCAGGGGAGGGAGATGGTTTCATATTCCATTGCTATGCAAAGTTATTTTCGTTTAATGACATGACCCAGTCGTTTAAGAAGAGGTGGCTTTTCAGGTCCAGCATCAAAGGACTTATCCTTTGAAAGGGCCTTGGTATTCTTTTTCAATTGACTCTTTAGCATATCCACCAGAGCCTTTGGTTCAAGCTTTTGTCCTTCCCTTTGTGCTTTGGTGTAGTTAGCCAACACCGCAATATAACTATAGCCTAAAGAGGTGGTAACAAGGGCTGCAGTGGTACCACTAATCAGTCCACCCATCAGGGTACCAGCACCAGGAACCATTTTGAGAACCTGAGATACAATGCCCCTTCCTAGATGGGTTGCACCTGTAGTTCCACCCAAGGCTGTGAGAAGGGCAAGAAGCATGTTCTCATCCATATCCACACCAAAGAGCATGGTGAGATGAGCAAGCATACCAAGTTGAGTGGGAACAAGTAAGGTTGCATCAGCAAAGGGAATGGGCGTAAAGCCCACACCAAAGGTGGTAGCAACATAGCCCTTAACATATCTACGTGCTTCTTTTACTTTGAGATCAATGTCGGTCTGAGCCTGCAAAAAGGTGAGGTCTACACCCTTTGGCAGGAGGCTGTAACAAAAAGCAATCAGTTCTGCCAGTCCCCAAGCAGGAAAGGTAGTTTTCCCTAAGGTATAATCTTCTGCCAGAACCTCGAGAACCCCAGCGATAGGAAGATTATAGGCTTCAATGACACGCTTCAGTTCCCCACCTTTTCCTGCAATGGATTGGGTAAGGAGGCAGAGTAGGGGAACCTGCTTTGACAGGGAGGTCATCAGTTTGAGTTCGGTTTCTTCTACACGATGGCCCATGCTGTTGATGCAGTACCAGATCATATGGATGGGTTCGCCTTGTATTTGAGCTTCCCGTAGGAAGTCTGAAATCTCTTTATCGGTCTCTTCTAAGGTTGACCCTACAAGCTCCAGTCCCTTGGTATCAAAGAGGACTAGATTGTTCTTTGTGCTGTAGCGTCTGAGATGAGAAGTCACAGGCTTACCTACACCTGTGCTTGCAAGTTCCTCACCAAAAACAGCATTAATTAATGTACTCTTCCCCACACCAGTTTTACCTGTGATAAGAATGCGCAGCGGAGGAAGGGACTTTTTGGCTTCATTTGTTTTCTTCAGTAGTTCTTGAACTACATTGATATTTTTTTGCATAATAACCTCTCGAGAGATGTACTATGGTGTATAATACCCTTCAGGAGGGCAGTTATGAAAACACAGATAAATTTTAGTCCAAAGCTGGGTATCTTCCAAGTCAATTTTACCCTAAACAGCTGGGAAATCCCCAACCGTAGTTTTAGTCTTAATAAAGACTGCTCTTTAAATCGCCTTCTTGTCGATGGAGAGGAAAGCAGCATCATCCCCAAAAGAATGGGAAATCTGGAAGTTTATGATCTTCCTATGGGACATCGTTATGAACTGCAGTATCAGTTGCGTCTTCCTATGGAAAAACAATGGTTTTTTATTGAAGATGATGGAGTTATTCTCCCCCTCTTTGGTGAAGATCAACCTAGAATACGGGAGACAGAAGTCATTTTGCCCGATGATTATGTTGTCCTTAGCTCCCACGAACTCCTGAAGGTGCAACACCACAACAAACTACTTCGTTTTCGTTTTAGTGGAAGTACTCCACCTGTCTTTAGTATTGCCAAGTATCTTGGGGATCGTATTTTTTCGGGCGAAATCTATCTGTTGAAAAAAGCCTCCAATCTTGAACTCTTAAGTCGTATGCTTCGAGAAGGTCATGATTATTTAACCCGTCATCTGGGGAGTGGTGTTTTTCCTCAACCTCTGCGCTATGTGGTACTCCCTTCTGGTGAGAAACCATTTCTCTATGGTGGGACGATTTTCTTTGTCTGGCCTGAAGAGGAGAAGGGTCTGCGTGGCTTTGAAGAAGTGCTGCGTAGTTATATTGGGCTGGGCTGGGGTGTGGATGCCGATGAAAAACCAGAATTTTTAATCGAAGGATTGAATCTATACTTTACTGGAAGAGTCCTCAAGCTGCTTTATAGCAATCAAGAGTATGAAGCGTTCCTAGAAGAAGCACAGGAAAGAAAGGACCTTATTGCTGGAAAACCCTTGGAGCAATTGGTGGGTCGAGATCTAGCCCTTGCAAGCTGGCTCTTGCTTGAGGAATTAGAAGACTTCCTTGGTCAGGAGCAAATGGATCAGATTATGAAAATTTTCCTAGAAAGGCATCGCCAGCGTAGAACCGATCTTCATCATTTCTACGATACTTTTTCTTCTCTTGCATGGAAAGAAGGAGTGAAAGATTTTTTGGAGGAAAGACTCTATGGAAAAAAAGACAATCAAAGCAGTTCTTTTTGATCTAGATGGAACTCTGCTCAATACTTTAAAGGACCTACAGGTAGCCGTGAATGTTGCACTGAGACAATTTGGCTATCCTGAAAAAACCGAGAAAGATGTAGCCCTTGCTCTTGGCAAGGGTCCTGTTGTGCTGATGGAAAAACTCAGTGGAGAAGAAAACCCTAGCGAGATGGTGGTTTTGTACAAAGAGTACTACAATGAGAATCTTAGCCACTATACCGAACCCTACGAGGGGATTGTAGACATGCTTTCAGCTCTAGAAGAAAGAGGCATTCTCCTTGGGGTACTGAGCAACAAACATCACAGTGGCCTGATTAAAATATGCGAAGAATATTTCCCGGGGGTTTTCCCCTATGTTTTAGGAACCGATGCTGGCTATGAGCGCAAGCCTGATCCGCGAGGACTCTTCTCTCTCATTGAAAAAATGGGCCTTAGCCCAGAAGAAGTCATCTATGTAGGAGATAGCTCCATTGATCTAGAGGTAGCCAAAAATGCAGGATGTGCTGGTTATCTGGTGGAATGGGGTTATGGCCATCGAGAGGAAGAAGCCAGACTTAAGTCACCAGAGGAGATTCTTCATCTCTTTTAGGAATGACTTTGTTCACCACAATGGCAACGGCAATGCCAATGAGTGTGTCCAGCATACGATTAGCAACAAAAAGCAGGGGAGAGACATCCATAATGTGTCCCACAACCACAGAATAATAGACAACGCAAGAAAATCCTGCCGTCTCGGGTAGACCAATAAGCAGGTTCACATTGATAATGGGAGCCGCCATTAGGGCAACAATGATGACATAGGGCAGTGTCTTGTATTCGATGGACAGTGCCTGAAAAACCCAAATGGTCAAGAGACCAAAAGCACCTCCAACTAAGGTGCCTGCTGCACGTCGCAGTCCCTGCTCGAAGCCCATTTTGGGGTCTTTCTGCATACATAGGGTTGCAGCAATAATGGAGTAGAAGGGCATCCCTTCACGGAAAATATCAATCATAAAGCAGAGAAAAATAGCCAGAATGGTCTTTTGGATGCGTAGACCGAATTTCATTTTATTGTACCTCCTCATCAAGAAGGTCTATGGGATGCATGGTTGACGGAAAGATGTAGTTGATTAGAAGTGCAACGCCGATACCCGTCATGGTATCTAACATCCTGCCTCCTACGTAGAGAAAGGGTTCAAGCCCTTGGAATTTTCCAATGACCACGGAATAGTACACAACACAAGAAAAACGTGCTGTTTTGGGACTACTCAGCCAAAGATTAAGATTGATGATGGGAGCTGCCATAAAGGCAACGATGAGAAGATAGGGAATACTCTGGTACTGGATGTGAAGTGCTTGAAAAAGAAGCAGTGAAATCAACCCGAAGGCACCACCAATCAAAGTACCCTTGACGCGGATTAAACCGCGGTCATAGCCTTCTCTGGGATCTTTCTGCATACACAGGATAGCTGCAATGACGGCAAAGAAAGAATTGCCTCCATAGATTTCCGTAATGACAATGGAAAGCAAAACAGCTAGAATGGTTTTAACGATACGCATTCCAAATTTTACTTGTATTTTCATTGAAAACCTCTTTTTACTAGTTTAACATAAAGGCCAAATCATGTTAATGAAGAAGAGGACTGAAAGGATAGATTTATGATCAAACGAAAAGAAGAGATGAAAACTCGCATTGCAACCAATGTTTTCGGAGGTAAAGGAGATCTTGCCTTCTTGGATATTTTGGAAAAAGAAGAGAGCCTAGGGATGACACGGATTTTCTCCCTCCTTACCCTCAAAGAAGGCCAGTCCATTGGCCCCCATACCCATAAAGGAGAAGTAGAAATATACTACATCCTCAAAGGAGAAGTGGAAGCTCTGGATCAAGGAGAGTGGATCAAAATGTACCCAGGAGATGTAGCCTTCACACGAAATGAAGTGGAACATGGTGTGCGCAATCCCAATGCTGAAGATGCTGAGCTGCTTGCGGTGATCATTGAGGAGGGAAGATGCTTAACCTCTTAAAGGCCATTCTCTTTGGTATTTTAGAGGGTGTGACAGAGTGGCTTCCTATTAGCAGTACGGGGCACATGATTCTCCTAAGAGAGTTCATTGATCTTGAGGTAACAGAAGCCTTTATGGAGATGTATCTGGTGGTGATCCAACTGGGTGCTATTCTTGCAGTAGTGGTTTTGTTTTGGAAGGATATCTTTCCTTTTACCTTTAAACCCTTTGGGATTAAACGCGACATTCTGATCATGTGGTTTAAGATCGTCTTTGCATCCATCCCAGCAGCTGTCATTGGCATTCTCTATAAGGATGTGTTTTACAAACTCTTTTATAATGCGATTTCTGTAGCCTTGGCTCTTATCGTGGTGGGGATTCTCTTCATCCTTTTTGAAAATAGAAACAAAGACATTGAGCCAAAGATCACATCTTTGAAGAAGATAAGCTATAAAGATGCTTTTCTTGTGGGGATCTTTCAGCTTCTTGCAGCCATCTTTCCAGGAACATCCAGAAGTGGTTCCACCATTCTTGGTGGGATTTCTTTAGGCTTTAGTCGTACCATTGCGGCAGAGTTTACCTTCTTTATGGCAATACCAGCCATGTTTGGAGCGTCACTATTAGAACTAAGAAAGTTTGGGGGATTTAGTCCCTTTGAGTTCTTTATTCTTGTGATCAGTATGGCTGTAAGTTATCTTACCAGTGTTTTTGTGATTCGCTTTCTCATGGGCTATATCAAGAAACATGACTTCAAACTATTTGGTTGGTATCGTATTGTGCTGGGGCTGCTTGTCCTTGCGCTAGGTCTCTTAAAAGTAATTTAGCACCCTCAGGTGCTATTTTTTTCGTTTTGTTTTCCTCAGTTCATCAGCCAGCTTCTTTACTTCGGCTACTCCCTCGGGATTGAGATCTTTTAAAATAGGGTCCCGAATGACAGAAGATTCAAGATTGACCAGTCCCAGATCAATTAAGCTGATGTTGAGAACTCTGCAGATTTCAAAAAGAGTAGCGGTGGCTGGTCTTCTTCGGTTGTTTTCGTACATGCTGATGGTACTTTTTTTTACACCTAGATGGTGGCCTAATTCTGTTTGCGTCATTTTACGCTTTTCACGGAAGTATTTTAGTTTTTGTCCAAGTGTCATAGCACTCCCCCTTTACCTGACAAATCCACTCCCATTATACACGTATCGTGAAGAAAAGGCAATCTTGTAACCATTATCGTCTTTTTTCGACACTGGGTGTCGATTCCTTTAGCTTGTTTGTTAAAAGTTAGAAAATAAAGGTTTAGATGTGAAGAGCTTCTTTCTTTTATTGCTCAAAGCTAGTGTAGATTTGACTGAGGTTCACAGATAGTGTACAATAACTAATAAGGAGGATACTATGAATCCGAAAGCCATTGGACGCCGCTTGGTTGAACTTCGCGGTATCAAAACAGGAGATGAAGTAAGTAAAGCTCTAGGTATTAGTCGCTCGGCTTTGTGTATGTATGAAACTGGTGAACGGATTCCACGGGATCCTATAAAAATTAAAATTGCTAACTATTATAATAAAACTGTACAAGAACTATTTTTCGACGATTAGGATTACTTTCCCTTTCGATGTTATCTTCAGTCACCACTTATTGGTGGCTGTTTATTTGTAAAGATGACTTTTATTTCCCTTGCTCTTATGTAGAAAGACTGTAGAATAGAGATACATTGACATTCTTTAAAAGGAAAAAAGTGAGGAATCCATGAAACGTGTTTTGGTGTTGCTTTTAGGTCTTTTTGTCCTAAGCTCCCCAAGCTTTGCCCAGGAGAATTCCAAGGAAGTTCCTCCTGAAGAAGTGGTAAAAGAATATATTGAGGTATTGTATGAAGGATATCTAGCATGTGACACCAGAGACATTTCATCCTATTTAGATCTAGAATCCGTTGTGAATCGAAACTTTGCTATGAGCTATCGCCTGATAAACGCTAGACGGGCCTATATTAAAGAGAAGGATTACTGTTACGTAGAAACCGAAAGGTTTCCTTTAACCGTGGAAATCACTGATGTGCTGTGGATAAAAGATGATTTGGTTGAGGTGGGATATGAATTAATCGGGGATCGAGACTTAACCTATCCACCTTATTTCTATCTAGGGAAAAACTATTTTCTCTTAACCCTTCATGATGGCCAGTGGAAAATCTATAGACGCTATCATGATGACATTGAATTCCACGATTACATTCAGCGGGAACCTCTCTTTGATCATTCCTTTGAGGAGCAAGTGGAGGCCATGAAGCCATACATTGACTATGAGTTTCGTGGAGAGAAAATGCCCCTTTACGATGCGCTTTGGCCAGAATACGGTCCCAAGTCAAATCCACTGAATTATCTTGGCAGTCAGTATGAAAACTATATCTATGACACATCAAGGGCTCTTGCCTACATTGATGAAAACATTTTCTCTACGGGAGAGGGCTTTATTCGTATAAAGGAGAATTGTGCAAACTTTTCTTC
>CAMFGQ010000021.1 GCA_945950065.1 uncultured Clostridia bacterium | reverse complement strand
CTTCTTGTACGCAGGGCACTCTCAGCAACATAGTACATACTGATTAAGGTGAGAATGCCAGAAATAATCAACCAAAATGCAATAACCGGAAAACCTCCAAGACGTGCAGAATATGCCGTTCCTAGAGCTCCTGAGCCGATTCCGCAGCCCACCACCATGAAGATAACTTCTTTTGAGGTTAATCTCTCAATTTTCAGAGCACCTTCTTCATAGGGAGAAACTCTTTCATTCTTTTCCATTTTTCCTCCTAGTACCTATCTACCGCCTCCATACTAAATGTGTCTTCCTTAAAATCGTTGAGATAGGGAATTCTTGATCGTACTTCTACAACTTCATTTAAATCAATTTCGCAGATAAGAACTTCTTCCTCATCTACTGAGGCAACGGCACGAGGTTCTCCATCTGGGCCAAATACTTGGCTTTTACCACATGCATTATCACCAACAGGATTTGCTCCTGCCATGAAGTAAAGATTGAACAGTGCATTTCCAGCCAGGTCAACATCCCAGCGTCTTTTGGCAGGAATGGACCAAACTGCAGGGACAAAAACAAGCTCCGCGCCTTTTAGTGCCATAATTCTTGCTGGCTCAGGAAACTCCACATCATAGCAGATCATGATTCCAATCTTTCCAAGTGGTGTATCGTAGACTGGGAATTTTCTTCCCTCTCGGAATTTGTTTTTCTCCACACCCCAGTTGTTCACTTTACGCATATTTCCGATGACTTCACCTTTATCATCAATGAAGACTGCGGAATTATACATTCTACCTGGAATATCTACGCTTTCAGCGTAGCCTACAATGGCATAAACTCCGTTGTTTTTACAAAACTTGCGAAAGGTTTGAACCATAGGTCCATCAACCGGTTCTGCTAATTGCTGTAGAATCTCACTGCTTGGGTGATAACCTTGATAATAGAGTTCTGGGAAACAGATGATCTGTGCTCCTTTTTCAACAGCCTCTTCTGCAAACTTGAGCCCTCTTTCTAAGTTCTCTTGAGGATCTCCTTGTGCAATTTTCATTTGAATGATCCCAATGGTTAACTTTCTATCTCTTGACATCATTTCCTCCTATTCATCTATTTCTAAAATCTGTTCTCTTGCAGATTTTTGTAACGCAGGTATTTCACTTAAATCATAGAAGACATCTCGATCGAGCTCTCCTTCCATGCTTGCAATACATAGGCTGGTTACAAGGTCTCCTGATGCATTGGTAGCAGTATGGATTTGATCAATAATACGGTACACACCTGCAACGAGAGCTGTGGCATCAAGAGGTAAACCCATGGAGGTGAGAAGTGTAAAACTGATTACTAGACCAATTTGAGGTGTAGCAGCACAACCAACACTGAGGAAGGTTGCTGTTAATGCAAGCATAATCTGCTGGGAAATCGACAAGCTGATTCCATAAAGCTGGGCAGCAAATATGACGATAATCCCAAAATATATACAGGTCCCATTCATGTTGGCTGTTGCACCAAGCGGAAGGACAAAGTTAGAAATCTGTTTCGGAACACCTAGCCTTGGTGCAATACTCATGCTTACAGGAAGTGCAGCCGATGTTGTACAAGTACTAAAAGCGATGAGGAAAGGCTCAAATGCCTGTTTCCAAAAATAAATAGGATTGACTTTCGCAATAAAGCGAAGAAAGATCGAATATACGCCAACAAGCATGACGATATTCGCTAAGTAATCGACGAAAATAAATTTAGCAACGGGTCCAAAAATCGCTGTTCCAAATTTGGCTATAGCTGCTCCCATGAGACCAAAGACCCCAAAGGGAATGATGATGATAATCACTTGAATAATCTTAAACATGGCTTGAGAAAGCAGATTATTCAGTTTCTTCACGGGCTCAGCAGCTTCTCCGATCATAAGAACAGCAATACCCACAAAGATGGCAAATACGATGACTTGCATCATATTGCCAGTGCTCAGAGATTCAAAAGGGTTCAGTGGAATCAAATCCAAAATTGTCTGATAGAGACCTGGGAGTTCTTTTACTTGAATTTCACCTACAGCCTCTCCTAGCTGAAAGCCTTGACCAGGTTGAATGATGTTGGCCAAAACCAAACCTATGGTGACAGCAATCATGGCTGAACCCAAGAAAAAGAGAACGGTCTTCAGTCCAATGCTCCTTAACTTTCTTACATCCCCAAGGGAGAGTACACCATCAATGATGCTGAAGAAGACCAAAGGAACGACAATCATCCTAATCAGTCGAATGAATACATCTCCAAGAAACTGTAAAAAGGGTATGGCGTAGGTCACAACAAAAGCATTCTCTTCGCCACCGATAAAGTTCAAGATATAGCCCAGGATCACACCAAGAAATAAACCAATAAAAATCTTATGATGCATCTTCAGTCTTTTCGTTTTCATTAGGTTTTGACCTCCTTTTCAAGGACAGTTAGAAGTTTCTCAAAACAACTTTTTATGGCCACCTGAAGTGCTTTTTGTGCAGAACCATGGTAACGATTTTCAATCTCCAACAGTATGCTCCTTAGACCCTCCTCGTCAAAGGAGGAGCCTAGAAGGATGTCTTCTATAAATATTTTGGCTGCTCCAGTCAAGAGCGTAACAGAGCAACCTTGTATTTCTTTTGATTCTTTATCAACAACTAAACCTATATCCAACACTTCATAAACTTTACTAGCGGGCATTTCCTTTGGGAGACGTGCCCATGCACTCACATAAACAGTGGACGATTTAAACTTTTTCAACGATTCCTCCTAATAAAAAAACCCAAGACAACTATCAATAAAAAGTCGTTGGGTTTCATCTGCGAAGCACAGCCTTGTGGGCGAGCGGCAAATAAAGCAAGTTCGTTCTTTATTAAAATGGTATCATATGTCTATTCTGAAATCAAGAATATTTTTTCTTTTGTTCTCTAAAGTTCATACTTTCTTTTTTTCTTACAAAAACCTAACGAAACACTGCTCTCGTTTGCAAGAAAAAAGCCTAGATTATGTTCTAGGCTAAGCATCTTGTGAATTATATTGAGAGAGAATCATCCTAAACTGTTTCTTAAAGAGAATGGCGGTGGTGGAAGCCGCAAGCACATCAGCGATAGGTTCTGCAAGCCAAACTGCAAAGACCTGATCACTGAGAAAGAGAGGAAGAAGATAGATTAAAGGAATCAGCAAAATAATCTTCCTCAACAGTGCAAGAAAAATTGACACCTTAGCCCTCCCCAGAGCAATAAAGGTCTGCTGACAAGCTACCTGTACTCCCATGGGAATCATTCCTAGCAAGTAGATCCGTAGTCCTTTGGCTGTAAGCTCAACCAGAGGAGCATTTTGGGTAAAGAGCCTTGCAAAAAGATGGGGGAAGAAAAAGAGCACGGCCCAGAAACCTGCTGTATAGAGTACTGAACCCATCAGTAAGTAACGAAAGGCTTCCCTTGTCCTCTCGGGATTTCTCGCTCCATAGTTAAAGCTGATGATGGGCTGAGCACCCTGACTAAATCCTGCAAGAGGTAAAAAGGCAAACTGCATGGCTGAAGCCATAATGGTCATTGCCCCAACAGCAAGATCACCCCCATAACGCTGAAGGCTTGTATTGAACACGATCATCAGTAAACTCTCCGTTGCATTCATAATAAAGGGAGAAATCCCCAAAAGAATCATGGGCAGGATAATCCTTTTACTGGGAAGCATATGTTCTTTTCTTAAGCGAAGGATACTTTTTTCGCTTGTTAAAAAGCGAAGAACCCATACAGCAGATACAGCCTGAGAAATGATGGTAGCAAGGGCCGCCCCCTTCACACCCATATCTAGAACATAAATAAAAATAGGGTCCAGCAGGATGTTTAAGATTGCGCCTATGGATACAGTAAGCATGGAAGTCTTTGCAAAGCCCTGGGTACTGATAAAGGGATTCATTCCCAGGGCAAGTAGAACGAAAAGACTTCCTATGGTATAGATCTGCATATAGTCCAGAGCATAGGGAAGGGTTTTCTCACTTGCCCCAAAATACAACAGCAGCGTCTCATTGAAATAGAGAAAAAAACCAGTAAGCACAACTGACAGGAAGAGCAGCACTGTAAAACCATTACCCATGATCTTCTCGGCTTCTTCTTTTCTGCCCGCTCCCATAGAAATGGCTGCACGAGGTGCACCACCCATACCGATGAGAACAGAAAAAGCGCTGATTAAAATAATAATCGGCGTACTTAGACCTATCCCTGTTAATGCAATGGCTCCATCCTTTGGCATATTTCCAATGAACATCCGGTCTACCATGTTGTAGAGCAGACTGACTAATTGACCCAATATCGCTGGAATAGCAAGGGAAAGCAGGAGTGAGCCTACGGGCTTTGTCCCTAGTTCCTGATCTTTTCTCATCTTTTCCTCCTCAAGAAAAAAGCGACGAGTTCTTCCACTCGCCGCCTTGACTACTTTTCTTCACTGGGTTTATACACCCGGCGTCGATCCAAACTAAAGATGGGACTGCTAAACTCCCCTTCCTCAAGATCAGAAGTGGCTTTTTGCATGTCATAGATGCGCGCATCAATCAAATCAAGATGATGGAGGACTTCCGCCTCGACAAACATGGGCTTCTTCGGTGAACCGTATTCAGGTTCATAGTGATGAGAAAGCACCATATGCTGTAGCAATAGTTTAGTCTCATCATCACAGCCAACTTCTCTGGCAATCTCTTCAATACGACTAATTCCCGTCACAATATGCCCCAGCAAAATCCCTTCCTTGGTATAGGTTGAGACAATGCCCATTTCGTTGGCACTCATTTCTGTAATCTTCTCAAGATCGTGATAGAGAATGCCCGTAAAGAGTAAGTCCCCATCTAAGTCATAAAGATCAGAAAGGAATGCTCCCGTTTTGGCCATGCGCAATAGATGGTAGAGTAAGCCCGAACGAATGGAATGATGATTGCTTTTGGCAGCAGGATAGTAGAGCAACTTCTCTTTATGAAGCTCTAGTGCAGCCACAGCCATCTTCTTCATGGAGTCTTTTTCAATCCTTTGTGCTCGTTCATAAAGCTCTTGCCACATGGCTTCCCCTTCTAAGGGTGCAGCACTGACAAGAAGATTGTAATCAACGGTATCATCTTCTTGCATAGGGCGATGCTTTATGATTTTGAGCTGGGTTTGGTCCATCCATAGCGTGACATCTCCACGTATTTTGGCAATATCCCCAGCAGCATAAAGATTCTCTTGTCCATCTTGAATGTTCCAAATCTTCGCATTGACTTCCCCTGACTTATCAGCCAAGGTTAAATCAAAATACTTGTTGTTATTGGAACTGGTCCGTAGATTGAGTTCGCGTATGAGATAAAACCCCTCAATTCGCTCGCCCACTTCAAAGTCACGGATTAATTTCATGTGAACCTCTTTCTACGTAAGTGACTATTTCTCTACAGAATACTTCTCTCGCAACTCTTCCATATACTCTGCATAAACTTTTTGTTGATTCTCGCGACGAAGCTCTTGCATAACCTGAGGAAGTGCTTCTTCTAAACTTTGGTTTCCTGCAGGCAGTTTGTTGTCTACCTGAATGATGTGGTAGCCGAACTGTGTCTGCACAGGATCAGAGATTTCGCCAACCCCTAGGTCAAAGGCAACTTCTTCAAATTCTGGAACCATACGACCACGTTCAAAAAGACCTAGTGCTCCGCCATTTTCTTTGGAAGGACAGCTAGAATGTTCTGCAGCAAGTTCACTGAAGCTCTCACCAGCATCTAGCTTCTCTTTGATTTCTTTTGCTTTCTCTTCACTGTCTACTAAAATATGGCTAGCCGCTACTTGCTCCGGTTTTTGGAAGCGATCTTGGTTTGCTTCAAAATAACTCTTGGTTTGTTCTTCTGTTGGTTCTGCTTCCTGTAGCACTTCGTTGATGGCCATACCTTTTAAGACTTCTTTCCCTAATTTTTCCATTTCAGCTTTGTAAGCTGGGGAATCTTCAAGGCCTTTGTTTTTTGCATCAAGATAGAGAAGATGTTGATTCACCATCTCATCCACCATCACTTCTTCACCCAGACTTGCTAGTTGCTGAGCATACTCTGGTGGCATAGACGATAGAAATTCATTCAAGTCCTCTCTTGTTAGTTCTTCATTTCCTACTTTTACTAAGACATCACTCATGGATGTTCCTCCTTATGATTATTCTGTTTCTAGTTTAACACATTCCACCTACCTATACCCCTTTAGGCTCTTTTCTAAAGAAAAAGCGTCTCTTTTACTGGAATAACTCAGGATTCCCAAGATGGCCATAAAATAAGGATACACCATGACTATGGCAATGTTAAAAAACGCCTGGAACAGATAAGAGATGACGGCACTCATTAGGGCAAGGACAAGGGGATTTCCCCTTGTCTTCCAAGCTCTTCTTAAGATGGTAAAGATCCAAGCAAGATAAAGAATAAGCGAAGGTACTCCTGTAGCTACCGCTCGATCTAGGTACTCATTATGTGCTTTATCCAGTTTAATCTCCTCTTCGGCTTGATCTAATGCAAAAAGCATATGCTCAGGTCCCACACCCACAAGAGGCTTTTCCCCAATCAGGATGAAGCTCTTCTTCCAAATATCTAGGCGACCAGCACCCAATCCACTATGCTCTTTTGAAGTGAAAAGCAGTCTTCCTTCTTTGAAAATGCTCTCCACCCTCTGTCTTGTTGGGGGATGTATTGCCATAATTCCAGTGCCTAAGACAACGAGACAAAGCCCCAGTAAAAGGAGTCTCTTTCTTTTTTCTCGATTCTTTTTCCAGTTATAGAAGAGAACGAAACTAAGAAGGCCTATACTCGATCCTATCCAAGCGCTACGAGCCATGGATGTCAGCAAGGCTAAAAAGAAGACAAGAAAGAAAACAGCTCCACTCCTCCAGTCCTTTTCCAAGAACACATAGAGGGAAAGGGGTAAGAGCAAACTCAAGAAACTGCCATAGAAGTTAGGATTTCCCATAAGCCCAAAGGCTCTTCCTGAAAAGGGCACAAAATAAACCTCACCCAAGGAGAAGAATTGCATAAAGCCAAGCACACAGACAAACATACCACTAGCCAGCATGGCATAGAGCCGTCTGTCCTCTAACTTTCCATAACGGGAAAAAAAAACATACACCACAGCATAGGCCAGTAAGGTAATCATGCCATCATAACGATGTATGTTTCCCAATAAAGCAAGCTTTGGATGCTCTGCAAGAAGGGAAGAAAGCAGCGCCATGGCGAGAAAGCCAAAGAGAAAGAACTCTTCTGTTTCTATCCTTCTCTTCTCCAATAAAAGAAGGAGCATGAAAAAGGATAAAAAAAGTAGACCATAGTACTTTGCTTTAAGAACACCAAAAATTCCCCCTTGGGGATAACACAATAGGGGGAAGAAAACCAGCACGGCCCAAAGAAGAGTATTGATCACTGTTTTTCTTGTATTTTCCATGAATTCATTATACAAACAACCCTTCTTCAAGGCAAGAAAAAGCCCCTCCAAGATGAAGGGGCAAAGGTTTAACCGATATTCAGTCTTTCCTTGGTCAGTTCCACACTTTTCATCATGGAATCTAGACCCTCTTCTTCATATATTCTTTTATCTTGTAAAAGTGGGTTTTGTCCTTGAGCCAGGTAACGCTCCACCTCGTCCAGATAATGACCTTCTTCTTCTTTTGTGGCTAAATCGATGATCCACCTAGCGAGCTCAAGTACAGATTCTCCCCTGTACTCTGCTTCAAAGCCTTTTTTGATGATGTCTTCCTTTAGTTTTTTCAATTCTTCTTCCGTCATGGAGGAGAATTTCTCAACAAAGATTGGCCGTGATGCACCATAGGCAATGGCTTTAATCAGAGCTGTCTGGGCCATGTTTAGTGGGTAAGGCACACTATCCATCATGCGTATCTCTAAATAATGTTTGGCGCGCACATCAAAGAATCCCATGGAAAGAACATGTTCCCACATCTCTAGATTAAAGGATTCAGGCAGGAGTTCCTTCGCTTTCTTATCGTCGCTAAAGCTGGTTTCTCCCTGATCATCTACCATTAGGATGGGTTCCATCCCCAAAATATGGTCAACATAATCTTGATAGCCAAAGTCCTCTTTAAAGGTGCCCTCTACATGACCTGCGCGTTGATCGTCAAGATTCATCCAGATTCTCGTACGGAAGAGATGATCTTCTCGTAGCTTACCTTCAAATAGAGGTGAATGATCAAAGATCAAGGAGATAAAAGGTCCCATACGAATCATGAGTTGGTACAGTTCCCTAAAATCTTCTTCATTAACAAAGTCTACCGCAATTTGTGTTGCTGCTGAAGCCTTCATCATGTTGTGAGCATAGGGGCCTTTTTTCCCAAAGTATGAAAACATATGATGATAGCGCTTCTTGTCGATGAGATAAATGTCATCTAAAGATGCCATGGGCTGATAGCCTAGAGCATAGATTTTCTTCCCCTTTCTCTCTACTGCCTCTAGCACATCTTCCATTGCTCGTAGATAAAGTTTTTCCAGTTCAGCAACTGTTTTTTGTGGTTCGATACTCAACTCAAATTGGCTACCGGGTTCTAGGGTAATGTGAACTCCGTAGGCATGGGCTCCAAGGAGAATCCCATCCACAAAGTCTGGCTCCCAGTTTCCTTCTATCAGATCTCTAATGATGTCCACCACTTCTTCATAGCTTGTCCACTGATAGTTTTCGCCGAGTATGAAATGTTCGTACTCTCCACCGATAAGGCGATCTTCTCGCTTCTTTTCGGCATTTTTAAAATATCCCAAATACTTACTATTATTTTTCATGTTAAACACTTACCCGATCCAACCCAAAATATAGATTCACTCCTCATCACAAAGAGACATAATCCAGTCCTTCCAATGCTTATAGGGGATAAGAAGAATCTTTAATCTTTCTTCTTGCGGATCTTCTCCAGCATCTCGCTAAACAATGAAGTATACTAGTGATAAGAAAAAGAGCTTCCTAAGCCAAGCTTTCTCGAAAGAGGTAAAGAAATGAAAAGAAAATATTTTTTCCTTGTTGTCCTCCTTGTATTGCTCCTGCTTGTATTTGGTGGATGTGGGGAAAACAAGGCAGAAGAAAGAATTGATCCACCCCAGACAGAGGAGACACCATTAGAGCCCGAAACAACTGCACTGGAAACAACAGATGAGTCAGAAACAACCGAAGTAGAGACAGCCTCCGAGCCAGAAACGATTGAAGTAGAGGATGAGCCACAGATTGATTACGCCAAAGCATATGATGAGAAACTAGCACGTTACTACGCCTTTATTCATGATCAAGACAATGTCCTCAAAATCCAGGAAGGAGAAACTGGCGTCTGGGAGCGCAAGACCTATAGTGGTGAGCTTTCCCCTCTTGATGCCATTGGTTATGCCATTGTTGATGTAAGTGGAGATGGCATTCCTGAACTTGTTATCGCATCCATCACTGAGCAAGATCCTCCCCGTGGTAGTGAAATCTTTGCCCTCTACACCCTAGTTGATGATAAGCCAAGCCTCAGCTTTGAAGGCTGGGAGCGAAGTCGTTTTTCCTCTCTCGAAAACGGAGAATTCCTCTACTATGGATCTGGTGGGGCCAATCATTCCACCATCGGCCACTACTCCCTTTCCTCAGATGGAAAAGAACTTGTCTGTAAGGATTATTACTTTACTGATGGTTCAGTTGACAGTTATTATCACAATACCACGGGAGAACATGAACCATCTCGTTCAGAGGAAGTGGATATGTCAGGAGATGCTTTTAGACAAATTGGGGAAGAGCTCGAAAAGAAAATCAAACCCCTCACTCTGATTTCTTTCTCTACATACATGAACACAAAGAAGGCGACAGATGCACCAAGTAAAGAGATCAAGATTGAATGGGCAAAGGATGCTTTAACCGAAGGAACAATCTATGACGAATTTGTTGCCGACACTTCTGAGGACCAAGTAAAGCTACTCCTTTCAACTGAAACTGGAGTTAAAGACTTCACTTTCCTTTCCCTAACCCTTGATCATGTAGATGATGCTGGAAAAGTCAGCTTCAGCACAAAGGAACTCTACTCTGCTAAACAGCTAACACCAGAGCGTCCTCTTTTTGTGACCATGACCTTCTTTGGTGATCTTCCTTCCTATGGCATCTCCTATGTTGATAAAGAAGGGAATACGAAACACTTCTCCATCGAATTAAGTGGTCAAGACGGCTCTCTTCAATTGAGTGAATTCTAAAAAACACAGCAAGATTTGGACTAAATTTGCCTTCAGTGAACCGCTGAAGGTTTTTCTTAATCATCCTCTTTACCTTTACCTTAGGTCATGCTTTATACTAAGCTTATCTCGCGAGAAAGAATAAAAGGGAGGGAACATGAACTATACAACAAGTGAGCTCGCTAAACTCTCGGGGCTAACACCAAGGACCCTGAGATACTACGATAAGATTGGTCTACTCTCTCCGAAAAGGAATGAAGAGAATGATTATAGGATCTATTCTGAAGAAGACGTTGACCTTCTTCAACAAATTCTCTTCTATAGAGAACTAGGCGTGGAGCTCTCTGAGATAAAAAAGATTCTCTACGCCAAAGACTTTGATCCCTTAGCTGCTCTAGATGAGCATTTAGCCCAGCTAAGTGAACGAAAAAGAAAAATAGATGCCTTAATCACTACTGTGAAAAAGACCATTTCTGAAAAGAAAGGAGAAATCAAAATGAAGAACGAAGAAAAATTTGAAGCCTTCAAAGAAAAACTGATTCAAGATAACCAACAGAAATACGGTAAAGAAATCAGAGAAAAATACGGCGATGATGCCCTAGACAAGAGCCATCAAAGTATCTCTTCCATGACAAAAGAAGAATATGAACACTGGAAAGCATTAGAGGAAAAAATCAAACACACTCTAATAAAAGCAGTGGAAGATGGAGATCATGCTGGCCCTATTGCGAAAGAACTCTGCAAACTTCATCAAGAATGGATTACCTTGAGCTGGGGAACCTACTCCAAGGTAGCTCATCTTGGACTTGTTAAAATGTACGTAGAAGATCCACGCTTTAGTGCTTACTATGATGATGTCGTAAAAGAAGGTGCTGAGTTTCTTCTAAAAGCAATGGAAGTATACTTGGCTTAAAAAACGCCAAAGATCAGTAGACATGGATTATCACAAACCTTCTCCCTATCCATAGGTTGTTGAGGAAGAAGTTTATCCCTAGAGGAGTCAATCTACTTTATCATCACTTCATCCGTAGATTTATTCAACATTTCTCACCTCTTTTTCTACAATGTTGTGACGTAAAAATTCGGGGATTGACTCTGCTACTGCTTCATCTCTTGCTTGGTGGGAATCAGCAACTAAATCCATCACCAAAACGCTCGAGGGATAAAGTATCTCCTCTAATTTGTGGCCACGAAACTCTTCGTAATTTGTACATAAGGGTAGATCATTCATTCGACTGAGATAATCTAACATAGCTAACAAGTATAGGCTTTCTGGATACCATTTTTTTTCATAGAATTTGCTAATGTCATCCTTTTTAAGAAGTTCTAGGATAAAGTCTCTGTCACCAAGTTCCTTTAGTCTATGACCAACATTGCTTTTAAATAGCTCAAAATCAATTTCGTTCGCTAAGATAGGGCTCCAGCAGCTCTTCCATGGGGACATTAAGCTGCCGAGCAAGTCTATATACGGTTTCAGCAGCACAGTTTTTAAGATTTGTTCTGCTGTGATAAATATCGTTAATCGTTGTGTAAGGAATTCCGCTGTTTTTTGACAATCTATACAAACTCATGCCTTTCTTTTTAATTAAATCTTTTATCATAACTCAGCCCTCCTTTATCCTCGTTATATCGGTATATCGATATACAGTCAATCTGTCTTTCTCCTCTCCACCTTGACCCTCCCCCTTTTATCAAATTAACCAAGTGACGGTGACAGATAAAGATCTTTTTAAAACCTTCCTTGATAGGTAAATTCGTCTCATTCATCCAACTCCTGTTCCTCGCCCTTTATCCCCCTCCCCTTGACGCATTCTATCCTCTTTTGTATACTTCTTGTAAGCATTGCTGAAAAGAAAGAGTAACAGTAACTCCTTTCTAGAGAGAGCTGGGGCGTGGTGAAACCCAGTGAAAGGAATCTGCGAATGGACCTTGGAGATGCTCCGCCTTAAAGAGGCGTTACCTAAGAGAACCAAGTAGGTGGTACCGTGCATACTGCGCCCTATAATGAGGGCGCTTTTTTATTGATTGGAGGAAGTATGAAAAAACGAATCTTTAGTGGAATTCAACCATCAGGCGATTTAACCATTGGAAATTATCTGGGAGCTCTTCGTAACTGGGTAAATTTCCAAGATAACTATGAAACCCTTTACTCCATCGTCGACTTACACGCCATTACTGTAAAACAAGACCCTGAGCTTCTTCGTGAGAGAACCCTTACCAATCTCTCCTTGTATCTTGCTGCGGGACTTGATCCAGAAAAAGGACTTCTCTTTATCCAGTCCCATGTACCTGAACACACAGAGCTAGCCTGGATCCTTGCTTGTCACGCCTATATGGGAGAACTCTCCCGTATGGTGCAGTATAAAGATAAATCTGCAAAGCTTGGCGAGAGCATTCCTACAGGACTTTTTAATTATCCAACCCTGATGGCTGCAGATATTCTTCTCTATCAAGCAGAACTTGTTCCCGTTGGAGAAGACCAGTCTCAACATCTTGAACTGACAAGAGATCTAGCCATTCGCTTTAACAATGCCTATGGAAAGACCTTTACCGTGCCTAAAGGACACTTTAATCCCTTTGGTGCCAAGATCTATGATCTCCAAAATCCTACTGCTTCCATGCATAAATCAGCAGAAAACCAAAATGGCATCATCTTCCTCATGGAAGACGAAAAGAGCATTCGCAAAAAAGTATCTCGCTCCGTTACCGATAGCCTAGGAACCATTGCTTATGACGATGCACAACCTGGAGTAAAAAATCTCCTAAATATCTTTGCGCTTCTCAGCGGTAAAACCATTGATGAAGCACTGCTACACTTTGATGGCAAAGGGTATAAGGAGCTAAAAGAGGATGTAACCGAAGTTCTTCTCGGTGAACTTCTTCCTCTACAAAAGAGAACGAGAGATTTCCTCTCGGATCCTGAAGAACTCCGTAAAATCTATACCAAAGGAGCTCAAAAAGCCAGAGAACTTGCCAAACCAACACTGGATGATGTCAAACAAAAAGTCGGCTTCGTTCTTTAATTAAGGAGGCAATATGTACATCGCAGTAAAAGACGGACAACTCATTTCCTTCGACGAGTCCATGGCCAATCGCCACGGTCTTGTTGCTGGAGCCACTGGTACCGGAAAGACTGTCACCATCAAACTCATGGCTGAGGAATTCGCTAAAGCAGGTGTTCCTGTATTCATTACTGACATTAAAGGCGACATCAATGGATTCCTAGAAGCCGGTTCCCTCATCCCAAAATTACAAGAGAGGCTAGAAAACATCGGTGCACCAACACCTACCTTTGAATCCTTCAGTGTGAACTTCTGGGATGTCCTCAAAGAAAAAGGAATCCCTCTACGAACCACCATCAGTGAAATGGGACCCCTACTTCTTAGCCGTCTTCTGAATCTCAACGATACACAAACTGGTGTTCTCTATGCCGTGTTCAAAATCGCTGACGATCAGGGACTACTGCTTCTGGACTTTAAAGACTTAACGGAGATGTTAAAATTTGCCTATGAGAATTCAGCTGAACTCTCAAAAGACTATGGAAACATGTCCAAGCAGTCCATCAGTGCTATTCAGCGTTCGCTGCTTGTGCTCGAACAACAAGGAGCTGAAGGCTTCTTTGAAGAGCCAGCTCTTGATATCCGTGATTTCTTACAGAAAGATCCGCAAGGTAGAGGCGTCATTAACATTTTGGATGCGACAAAGATCTACCATAGCCCTGATATCTATTCCGCTTTTATTCTCTATTTGCTATCGGAACTCTATGAAGAATTACCGGAAGTAGGTGATCAACCTCTACCTAAACTTGTTTTCTTCTTTGAAGAAGCTCATCTGCTCTTCCAAAATTCTTCAAAGATCCTTTTGGAGCGTATTGAACAGATCGTTAAGCTGGTACGCAGTAAGGGTGTAGGGATTTTCTTTATCACCCAAAATCCCCGTGATATACCAGATAACATCCTTGCTCAACTTGGTAGCCGCATCCAGCACGCCCTTCGTGCTTATACACCTGCAGAACAACGTGTTGTCAAAGCAGTGGCTGATTCCTTTAGAAATGATGGAAGTATGAATGTACAAGAAGAGCTTCTCAATCTTAAAACAGGAGAGGCCCTACTCTCTACTTTAGATGACAGTGGGGCTCCAACACCTGTGCAAAAAGCTTTTATCTTGGCACCTGCCTCCTCTATGGAGCCTGTATCAGAAGACAGGGTTGTGCAGAGCATCCGCAACTCCTACTTTTTCCAAAAGTATGAGAAAACCTTTGATTCTGAGTCTGCCTTTGAAGTCTTACGGGCAAGAGCCCAGGAGATGGCAGCAGAAGAAGCAAAGCTGCAGGAAGAAAAAGAAGCCTCAAAGGGAAAGAAAGATGAAGGGGGAGGAGGACTCCTAGATAGTCTACTCCGTCCACGCTCATCTCGAGACACACCTGTAGAACGTATGATTAAAAACACCATGGGATCCATCGGATCACAGCTAGGAAGAGAGATCATGCGAGGTGTTCTTGGAGGAATCAAGAAGAAATGAAGGCTTTCCTACAGGGAATTGCCCTAGGCTTTGCTTATGTAGCACCTCTGGGCATGCAAAATATCTTCGTCATCAATAATGCCATTACCAGAAAAAGGCGTGAAGCACTCCTAACGACTTTGGCTGTGATTTTCTTTGATATCACCCTTGCCATGGCCTGTTTCTATGGGATCGGTAAGCTCATGGAGACAAGACCTCTCCTACAAAAGATCATCATCTATCTAGGAGGGGCGCTTGTTGTGTATATCGGTGGGACTCTCCTCTTTAAGAAAGTGGAGTCCTTTGAAGTGACAAAGGATGAACATAGCCTAAGTAAAGCGATTCTTCAAGCCGGCATCGTTACCTGGCTTAATCCCCAGGCCATTATTGATGGAACGCTTTTCCTGGGTGCCTTTCGTGCATCCCTTGCTCCCCATTTAGCCAAGTATTTTATTGGAGGGGTGGCAACGGCTTCCTTTTTATGGTTCTCCTTTCTTACCATAGGGGTCCATCTCTTTAGGGGACTCATCAGTCCAAAAGTGCTTCAAATCATTCAGTGGATCTGTGGAGCTGTGCTTGTCTTCTATGGAGGAAAGCTGCTCTTAAGCGGAATCCTATAAATCCAACACCTCTTGTTCGAGAAAGTCCTTGAGCAAGGGGTGTTTTTTATTTAATTTCTCTGCCTTTTTCGCCAACTCAATCTGACTTTTAAAGGAATGATGAGATCTTAAAGCTATGGATTTATCCTTAAATCAATAGCTTTTCTTTAGGTTAATCAAATCTTAAGTTTCTCTCTCTTGAACCTTAAGAAAGTTATTTTTACAATAATGATAAGATTGATTGATAAGACTACGCGATGATCTATTTCAGAGAGGTAAAAATGAAAGGAACAAAAGCCACTAGGATGCTTTTACACTCGTCGTGTAGGATTCTTTGTAGTGAGCTTCTCTGTTAGCTATCTACACCGAATTTATTGTCTTTCAAAAAAAAGATGCGAACTTCTGTCACAAAACGAGAGGCTCTTTCGTTACTATAGTAGAGAACACCACAAGGATATCTATGGGAGTGCAAAAGAGTATGAGAAAGGAAGGCCAATAAGAGTGAGTTTCCACTGACTGATGAGGCTCTACACGAAATCATCATCCGCTTAGAAACCCAGCTGCTTCGTTCTCTTCCTCGGGAAGAAGACCTAGACTATGTCTTCTCAGAACGATTTGAAAGAAAAATGAAGAAACTCATGAGACAGCAAAAAGCGTCTTCTGCCTTAAGATCAGTAAAAGATGATTCGACAAAGTAGATTTGGTGTTTACAAGTCTGCTCCTATCACTCTTGGTCACCACTTTGAGGGTTGACGCTTACGAAGAATCGGTTCTTAATAGGTTCCTGCCTTGATTTAGATACAGAAGAAACAGAAGTCTTTGAGCAGGATA
>CAMFGQ010000020.1 GCA_945950065.1 uncultured Clostridia bacterium | reverse complement strand
CTCTTTGCTTTGCCATGGATGAACCTCTTCTTGTTTCTCCTCTTCGCATAGGGCTGCTCTTTGGCTTCTTCCCATGAGGGTATAGTAGTGTTTCCAGTCCTCAAGATCCATAAGGGGAATCTGTGTATCTTCCAGCATGTAGAATGCTGTGATTTGCTCTTCAAGCAAGGGAAAGACATATTCTTTTCCTTGATAGAGGAGGGTAAAGCCAGAAATCAAATCCACCTGAAGGCCATCAATCAAGTAGCTAGAGAAATGTCGACTGGCATAGAGAGGACTCTTTTCTTTCGGAAGCAGCCTTCCATGGGAGGACAGGATGCGCTGTGCTTTTTGAACATCTTCTTCTGAAACAAACAGATCTAGATCTTCAAATGTAGGTATACGTCCCCTTAAATACAACATGGTGGAGGCTCCCAAGGCCCAGAGAAGATCTTCTTCATTGAACTTTTTAGCAAGCTTTCGCAAGATGCTTTGTTTCTTTTCGAGGCTGAGCATGGTTTTCCTTTCTTGAGAGAGCTGTTCTTCTTCTAGTGTATCCCTGTAGGTAGAGAATAGCCAAGTAAAATCCGTGTTAAGTTTTCTCGAGGGAGAGAAAAGAACCCCAAAATCGTCGAAAAACGCATTTTCTGTGGTAAGATAAGCTAACGAGGTTTTATATGAAATACATCCTAGCACTTGATCAAGGGACCACCAGTTCCCGCGCTATCCTCTTTAATGAGAAGGCACAAATCGTTACCAGTGCACAAAAAGAATTTAAGCAAATCTATCCCAAACAAGGTTGGGTAGAACACAATGGGCAAGAGATTTGGACCAGTCAAATCTCCGTTGCCAGAGAAGCTCTTGAAGCTTCAGGTGTTCCCCTTTCTTCCATTGCTGCCATTGGCATCACCAATCAGCGAGAAACAACCCTCCTTTGGGACAAGAAAACAGGAGAACCAGTTTACAATGCCATTGTTTGGCAATGTAGACGCAGTGCCTCCTATTGTGAAGAATTGAAGAAGAAGGGACTAGAAGATCTCTTTCGCGAGAAAACAGGTCTTCTTTTAGATGCCTACTTCTCTGCTACAAAAATCATGTGGCTTTTAGATCATGTACCTGGACTTCGCTCCCGCGCAGAAAGAGGCGAGATTGCCTTCGGAACCGTGGATACTTGGCTGATGTGGAATCTGACAAGAGGAGAGGTTCATGCGACGGATGTGAGCAATGCCTCCAGAACTTTGCTGTTCAACATCCATACTCTGGAGTGGGACCAAGAACTCCTTGAACTCTTAAACATACCCTCAGAAATTCTACCTGAAGTAAAAGATAGTTCAGGAGAATTTGGGATGACCCATCCACAAGTTTTTGGTGGTGTCCCCATTCCCATCGGAGGCGTAGCGGGAGACCAACAAGCAGCTCTTTTTGGTCAAGTGTGTTTTGAAGAAGGCATGACCAAGAACACCTATGGTACGGGCTGTTTTATGCTGATGAATACTGGAAGCCAGCCCAAGATCAACGAACACGGTCTACTGGCGACAGTCGGTTGGAAAATTGGAACCGAGATCATCTATGCCCTAGAAGGAAGTATTTTCATTGCAGGAGCTGCCATTCAGTGGTTAAGGGATGAACTGAGCATCGTCTATGATGCACCACAGAGTGAATACTATGCCAACATGGTGGAGGATTCTGGAGGGGTTGTGGTTGTGCCAGCCTTTACTGGACTTGGTGCTCCCTATTGGGATATGTATGCACGTGGAGGCATCTTCGGTCTTACCCGAGGCTCAAAGAGAGAACATCTTGTCCGTGCCACCTTGGAGTCCATCGCCTTTCAGTCAAGGGACATTTTGGAGCTGATGCAGGAAGACGCCGAGGTTAAACTCCATAGTTTGATGGTGGATGGGGGAGCTTCAGCCAATAACTTCCTGATGCAGTTTCAAGCAGACATCCTGCAGACAAAAATTATGCGTCCAGGACTTCTTGAAAGTACTGCGCTAGGGGCTTGCTTTTTAGCTGGTCTCTCCAGTGGAGTATGGAAAACAAAAGAAGAATTAAGCAGATTAAAGGAAGAAGACCGTAGCTTTCTACCTAGCAAAGACCAAGACTGGGTAGACGAAAAAGTCCATTTTTGGAAGAAAGCTGTAGAGCGCTGCCTAGAATGGGAGGAAATGTGAACATCGTCATTGTAGGAGGAGGAAAAGTAGGTGAACTTCTCTGTAGTGAACTCTCTACAGAGGGAAGCAATGTACTCCTCATTGAGAAAAACCAAGAAGTCCTCGAAAGCTTGGTAGATAAAAATGACATTACGGGAATTGTGGGTAGTGGAGCTTCCTATCCCATTTTGATGGAAGCAGATGTAGCCAACAGTGATGTCTTTATTGCTGTAACGGAGCTTGATGAAATCAACATGATTGCAGCCATTATGGCAAATAAACTAGGTGCCAACTACACCATCTCTCGTGTGCGTACGCCGGAGAATTACCACTCCTTTAGTTTTGTTGAAGAAAGTCTCGGGATTCATATGATGATTAATCCTGAACTTGAAGCTGCAAAGAAGATCTTTACCGAACTCGAGTTTCCCTTTGCTCTCAATGTGGAGAGCTTTGTCAACAATCTTGTCAACATCGTTTCGGTTGAGATCAGTGAAGAGAGTAGTCTAGTGAACATGCCTCTACCTGCATTTCGCCAAAAATATCGCTCTATTTTAGTCTGTGTCCTGGAGCGCAATGGAGATGTGATTATTCCAAGGGGAGATGTGGTTCTCCAGGCGGGAGACCGCATTCACGTTACAGGAAAGACCTCGGATCTAGAGAAATTTTATCGCTCCCTAGGGGCACTCCATCGACGGGTTAAGAGCTGTTTGATTATTGGTGGTGGAAAGATTACCTATTATCTACTGCGTATGCTGAGCCATACCGACATGCATGTTAAAGTTCTGGAGCATGACCGTGAGAAAGCAAAGGAACTGGCTCATGAATTCCCTAAGGTAACAGTGATTCATACCGATGGTAGTGAAAAATCCAACTTGGATGAAGAAGGAATCCACAATTATGAGGCAGTGGTAAGCCTTACGGGAATGGACGAAGAGAACATTGTTATCAGCATGTATGCCTCCAAATGCAATGTCAAAAAGAACATCACCAAGATAAATCGAACCGCTATCCTTAGCTACCTAGGTGACATTGGTCTGATGAGCATCATTACACCAAAGAGGCTTATCGCCAATCGCATCACGCGCTTTGTGCGTGCCATTGAAAACTCTGCGGGTAGCAACGTTGATGCACTGTATAAACTGGCTGATGAACGCGTGGAAAGTCTTCAGTTTAATGTAAAAGAAGGATCTAAGGTCGTAGGAATTCCCTTAAAAGACTTAAGCATGAAAGCAAACATTATCGTTGCCTATCTTGTTCGATCAGGAGAAGCCATCTTCCCTGGAGGTAACGACACCATAGAAGTAGGAGATAAGGTTATCGTCATCACCACAAGAGGTCAACTCTATGACATTGACGACATCCTAGATTAATCATGAATTATCCAATGCTTGGCTTTATCCTAGCCAGAATTTTATTTATTGAAGCAGGACTGTTATCCCTACCCTTACTGGTCTCTTTCATCTATCGGGAACCAATAGGAAACAGTCTAGCCTTTCTCATCACCATGGCTTTGCTACTTGTCATTGCCTATTTTTTGCAACGGGGCAGAGAGATGGATCATCGCTTTTACATGAGAGAAGCCTTTGTGATGGTAGGGATGAGCTGGACGTTGCTTAGTCTGTTTGGAGCTTTGCCCTTCTACATCTCGGGGCAGATCCCTTCCTTTGTCGATGCGTTTTTTGAGACGGCAAGTGGTTTTACCACAACGGGATCTACCATTCTTAACCATATTGAAGCCCTGAGTCCCTCTATGCACTTTTGGAGGAGCTTTACTCATTTTGTTGGAGGCATGGGAATTCTGGTCTTTGCTTTAGCTGTGATTCCCAGAATGTCCACCGACAGTGTCCAGATTATGAAGGTAGAAGTACCCGGACCGCGTTTTGGAAAGCTAGTCAGTAAACTCAGTGTTACGGCAAAGATCCTTTACTTAATTTATTTTGGTATGACTACTATCCTGACCATTCTTCTGATGCTAGGGGGAATGAATCTTTTTGATGCACTGATCCATGCCTTTGGGGCAGCTGGAACAGGAGGGTTTAGCAATAAAGCTAGCAGCATCGCTCACTTTGATAGCGCCTATGTTGAGATGGTGCTGGCCAGTGCCATGCTCCTCTTTGGGATGAACTTTAATCTTCATTATTTTGTCCTGATTGGTCAAGGTAAAGCTGTCCTTAAAAACGAAGAATTGCGCTGGTATATTGCCATTGTCTTGATTGCCATTGCTCTGATTACAGCCAACATTTACGGCATCTACGGGGAGTTTTTCTCTAGTTTACGCCATAGCCTCTTTACGGTGAGTTCCATCATGACCACTACAGGTTATACCACGGTAGACTTTGGATCCTGGCCTATGTTCTCCAAAACCATTCTCCTTTCCCTAATGTGTATTGGTGCTTGTGCTGGCTCAACTGCAGGTGGCCTCAAAATCTCCCGCGTATCCATTCTCGCCAAAAGTTCCATTGGTGAAATTAAGCGTATGCGTCAGCCTAAACGCATCATTACAGTAAGCCATGAACATGAATCCATGTCAGGAAGAGCCTTAGGTGCTATTGGGAGTTATTTTCTGATCTATATGGCCATCATTCTTATCTTAATTCTCCTAATGACCTTAGATCTTTCAGACTCCTCTTCCGTCATTTCTTCTGTTCTGGCTACCTTTAATAACATTGGACCTGGACTTGGTCAAGTAGGTCCTTCGGGTAATTTTGCTGGCCTGAGCAATTGGAGCAAAATCCTCCTCAGCTTTGCCATGATTGCTGGAAGGCTTGAGATTTTCCCTATCCTGATTCTCTTTCTTCCATCCACCTGGAGAAAGACGATTTAAGTTTTCACCCATACCCCCCAGGGTATCTAAGTCAGTAGTCATGTACCCAAGCTCAGCGTGTTTCTTTAGATGAACATGATCTGAGCTTTCTATTTATCCCAAGGATAAATGCACCATATAGGAGGCAAAGATGAAAAAAGTAATTGTACTTGTAGAAACAGACTATAACGAAATGGAGCTCCTCTATCCCTACTACCGTTTACTGGAGGACTTTGAAGTTCACCTAGTGGGGAGCGAGAAAGATAAAGTGTATAAGAGCAAAGTAGGCCTACCCATAAAAAGCACCCATTCCTCTGAAGAAGTCCAAGCAGAAGACTATGTAGGACTTCTGGTTCCTGGTGGTTTCTCTCCCGACTATATGAGAAGAAACCCCCATACAAAAAAACTAGTCAAAGAAATCCATGAAGCTGGCAAGCCAATAGCCGCCATCTGTCACGGACCGTGGCTTCTTGCTTCCTCCATTGACTTAAAGGGCAAAAAGATGACATCCTTTATGTCTATTCAAGATGATTTGCGTCATGCTGGAGCAGAGTGGATGGATGAAGAAGTGGTAGTAGATGGCAACATCATTACCTCTAGGCAACCTGCTGATCTTCCTGCCTTTGTGAAAGCCTTCTTGAAAGAGATCAAGTGATGGAGAAGACCATTCGTTTAGGAGAGACCTCCATGGAGGTCTTTCCTTTAGGACTGGGTGGAATTCCCCTTCAGAGGATTCAGCAAGAAGAAGCCACAGCTCTGATTAAGGCCTGTCTCGATGCAGGAATTAACTTTATTGATACAGCTAGAGGCTATACGGTCAGTGAGGAGTATATTGGGGAGGCTCTGAAAGAGCTAGGTAATCCAGAAGTGATTCTAGCCACCAAAAGCATGAAACGAGATCGGGAAGGCATCAAAGAAGAGATGGAAACCAGTTTTTCTCTTCTTCAGACAGACTTTATTGATCTCTATCAGTTCCACAATCTGCGTAGCCTAGATGAGTATGAGATGCTTATCGGTGAAGGTGGTGGATACGACTATGCTAAAGAAATCATGGAGCAAGGGAAGATTGGTGCTCTAGGTCTAACGACTCATCGCCTTGATGTACTGGAGAGAGCCCTGGAGTCGGATCTTTTTGCAACCTTGCAGTTTCCTTTTAACTACATGGAACGCCATGGCGAAGAATTACTTAAGAGAGCCAGAGAAAAAGGCATTGGTGTGATCATTATGAAGCCCTTTGCTGGAGGTGCACTGAAGCATAAAGATCTTGCGCTGCGCTTCTTGCTTCATAGTGGTGCCTGTGATGTGATCATCCCTGGCATGGATTCCATTTCTCAGCTCCATATGAATCTGGAGGAAGCCAAAAAAGGTCCTCTTAGTGCTGAGGAATTCAAGCTCCTTGAAGAGGAAGCTGAAGAACTGGGCGAACACTTCTGTAGGCGTTGTGGCTACTGTCTACCTTGTGCTGTAGGCATCGATATTCCTTCCGTATTCTTAATGGAGGGTTACTATAGTCGCTACAACTTACAAGAATGGGCCAAGGAACGCTATGATGCATTCTCCAAGAAGGCATCGGATTGCATTCAATGTGGACTCTGTGAGAGTCGTTGTCCCTATGAGCTCCCTATTATCAACATGCTTCAACACGTTACGTCTGTACTTGAGGAGGAAAACACCAACATTTAAAAGCAAAAATGAGGTACAGATGAAAAGACAAAAAGAAAACATAACCCTTCGACCTGTGACAAAAGACGATGCACAACTTCTTACGAATTGGTGGAATGATGGTCGTGTGATGGAACATGCAGGCTTTCCCAATGGTTTGGGACAATCTGTAGAAGAAACAAGGAGACAGATTGAAAACTGGGAAAACAGCCCAGGAGCCTTTTTCATCATAGAAATTGATGGAGTGCCTGTAGGAGAGACATCCTTTTCCCTTGATGGAAAAGCAACTGCTTATCCTGGCTGGAAGATTTGTGAAGCTTCCTACCAAAATCTAGGCCATGGTCCCAAGCTGATCAGGATGCTCTTTGACTTTATCTTTTCAGATAAAAGGACAAATGAAAAGATTCAGGTAGACAAAATTTTCTGGGATACCACCTTGGACAATAGACGTGCCCAGCATGTCTATGAAGAGAAACTTCATGCATGTAAAGTAAGAATTGTGAAAGATGCTTTCATCGATCAGCTTGGAAACAAGAGATCGGCTGTAGAGTATGAGATCACAAGGGAAGAGTTTTACGGAGCGTCTTCATAAAGAAGACAAAAGACACTAAAGGAAAGCCCCCAAATGCTCGTTTAGGCATTTGGGGGCTTTTGTCTATATATACAGGGTGATTTTAATGCTAAACTGATTACGTAAAAGCATTTTTTTACAGGAAGACATTTTAGGAGGACATCATGAATCAAGAAAAATGGGAAAAAGCCGTTGCCTTTCACGGTCATTCATGCCCTGGACTTGCCATTGGCTTTCGTGCAGTAGAAGCCGCTGAAAAAGCACTGGGTGTCAGTCTTTTTCAGGGGACAGATGAAGAGGTGGTATGTGTTGCAGAAAACGAAGCCTGCGGAATTGATGCCATCATGTACTTAACCGATTGTACACCTGGAAAAGGGAATTTTCTTTTTCGGCTACGAGGAAAACAAGCCTTTAGCTTTTTCATCCGTGACGGGAAGAGTGTACGGGTTGTCTTGAAACCAAAAAGTGGAGAGATGACACGGGAAGAGTGGCAAGAGGAATTACTAACCAAGCCAGTTGGGGAACTCTTTGAGGTAAAGAAACCTCATTACGAAGTTCCTGAGCGTGCAAGAATCTTTGAGAATCAACTCTGTGCTACCTGTGGTGAATCCACCATGGAACTCATGCTGCGTATTGAAGAAGGAAAGACCCTTTGCCTTGATTGTGTAAAAAGCTATGATCGGGGTTTTTGATGAGTTGTGGTCATGAAAAAAACACGCCCTATTCTATAGAGGCCTATCAGGGACATATACAGCGTAAGAAGCTTTTGCTTCTGGGTGTGTTCCTCTTTGTCCTTGTCCTAATGATCCTTTCTTTAGGTGCGGGATCAACCAAACTGAGTCCTAGGGAGATTATACATACACTTTTTTCGGGTGAGCAGACCAAGACAAGGATTATTGTCTGGAAGCTTCGCCTTCCTAGGGTGATTGCAGCTCTTGTTGCAGGCTGGGGGCTTTCGATCTCTGGCTGTGTGATGCAGACTTGCCTTGGCAATCCCTTAGCTTCTCCCTCTACCTTAGGCCTTAGCCAAGGTGCTATTTTTGGTGCTAATCTAGCGATACTCCTTTTTGGTGCTGGTACCTTGCAACATACTGGTGGAGATGCACTGGTTTTAAACAGTCCCTATCTGGTGACGGTTTGTGCCTTTGCTTTTGCTATGCTCAGTACAGTGATGATTCTGAGTTTAGCTCGACTTCGACACTTTTCAAAGGAGTCCATTGTTCTATCAGGAGTGGCATTAGGTTCTCTTTTTGCTGCAGCCACCACAATTTTGCAGTACTTTTCTACAGATGTACGGATTGCAGCTGCTCTTTTTTGGAGCTTTGGAGATCTAGGGAGAATTGTATGGAAAGAGCTGCTCATTTTAACTGCTGTAGTTGTTCCCATTAGTGTTTTTTACTATCTTCAACGGTGGAGCTACAATGCTCTTTTGACAGGAGAAGATACAGCCAAAACCTTAGGAATAAAAACAAAAGCACTACGTTTTTGGAGTCTACTCTTAGCTGCTCTGATTACATCGGTTGCCGTTTCTTTTCTTGGGATGATTGGTTTTATTGGTCTGGTTGGACCTCAGATGATGAGAAGAGTCCTTGGAGATGATCATCGTTTTCTCCTCCCTGCTTCTGCTCTCGCTGGAGCTTGTATTCTTCTTGCATCGGATACCCTTGCCCGTACAATTATTTCACCCATTGTTTTGCCGGTAGGTGCCATTACCAGTCTACTTGGAGGACCCACCTTCCTCTATCTCTTAATGAAAGGAAAAAGATCATGAGTTTATTGCATGTGGATCAACTCTCTTTTTCCTATCCCTGTAGTGAGATATTGAGGGAAATTAGTTTTGATGTGAAGCAAGGAGAGAATGTAGCTCTACTTGGAGTTAATGGAGCAGGTAAGTCAACGCTGATCAAATGTTTGAGTAGAATTCTTCATCCACAAAAAGGAGAGGTCTATGTTCAGGGAAATCCTCTTTCAAAGATGAAGTCACGGGAGATAGCTAAGCGGATTGCCTATGTGCCTCAGAGACAGGAGTTTAACCGCACCACAGTATTTGATGCTGTGCTTTTAGGTAGGAAGCCTCATATGGGATGGGAAGTAGGTTCAGGGGATTTGGTTCTTGTGAAGGAAATCTTGAAGAAGCTTTCTCTTGATCATTTAAGTTTACGAGATCTAGATACTTTATCTGGAGGGGAGCTTCAAAAGGTATCCTTAGCCAGAGCTTTGGCCCAACAGCCAAAACTACTGCTTCTAGATGAGCCAACCAGTAATCTTGATCTTAGGAATCAACTTGAGGTAACAGAACTTCTTTCCACCATCACCAAGGAGGAGGGCATTTCTGCCGTGGTGAGTATGCATGATATCAATCTTGCGCTTCGTTTTGCACATCGTTTTATTATGTTAAGAGATGGCGAAGTACACGCATTTGGAGGAAAAGAGATCATTATCCCAGAGAACATTCACAGCACCTACAAGGTAGATGTCTGTGTAGAAGAAATAGATGGGAGACCTATTGTTATCCCTTTGTAGGAGGAAAAAATGAAACATAAATTGCTACTGAGTATCCTACTTGCTCTACTACTTATCTTTAGTTTTGGATGTAAAGCTGAAGAAGAGAAGGCGGAGATTCTTCCTTCTCAAGAAGAAAAAGTTGAAGAAAAACCAGAAGAAAAGATAGAGGATGAACAAGAGGGGGAAGAAAGGGGATCTTTTACCATTGTGGATGCCCTAAATCGAGAGATGACCTTCGCCTCTAGACCGCAGCGCGTGGTTGCCATTGGACCTGGCGCACTGCGTCTCTATCTCTATGTTGCTGAAGTAGATAAACTCGTTGGTGTTGAGGATATGGAACGCCAAGAAAAAGAGGGACGTCCCTATCATCTTGCTTATCCTGAACTTCGTGAGTTGACCGTAATTGGACCAGGAGGACCAAGGAATGCGCCTGACCCAGAGAAACTACTTGAAGTGGAGCCCGATGTCATCTTTAGCATGTATACAGGTGAAGCAGAGTCAGTAGAGAAGCTTCAGGAGAAGACGGGAATTCCTGTTGTTGCCTTAAACTATGGAAAGAAAGAGGTATTTGATCCAGAACTCTACAAGAGTTTAGAGCTTATTGGTGAAGTCATGGGAACAGAGCGAGGAAAAGAAGTCGTCGCCATGATGGAGGCTTGGAAGGAAGACCTAGAAAAAAGGACAAAAGACATCTCACAAGAAGATAGGCCAAGAGTCTATATGGGTGGAATGGGCACGCGTGGTGCCCATGGCATTGAGAGTACCACAGGAGATTTTTCCCTTTTCAATGCGATTCATAGTCGAAATGTTGTGGATGAAGTAGGCATTCATCAGTATGTGAGCCTTGATAAAGAAAAAATCTTGGAACTTGATCCAGAGATAATCTTTATTGATGGTGGTGGTTATGCCTTAGTAAAGGAAGATTATGATAAAGATCCAACCTTCTATCAGGGCTTAAAAGCCTTTAAAGAGGGAAAGGTCTATCTGCATATGCCCTATAATTTCTACTATACGAATATTGGGGTTGCCATAGCAGACAGCTATTTCTTCGGAAAGACCATGTATCCACAGGCCTTTGAGGATGTGGAGATTAAGGAAAAATTCGATGAGATCATGAAGGGGCTCCTTGGAAAGCCCCTATACGATGAAGTGTCAGAAGTGTATTATGGTGGTTATCAGAAGATTGACTTGAACTAAAGAGTAGTTAGTAAAAACCCCTTGGTGTAAGAATGTAGCCAAGGGGTTATTCTTTTATCCACTTTTTCTATACTTTGTGATAGGATACAAGATGGAGGAAAGATGAACATTTATCTTAAACTGTTTACGAGTTTTTTTCGCATGGGCCTCTTCACCTTTGGTGGCGGCTATGCTATGCTTCCACTTCTTCAGCGTGAGGTAGTGGAAAACAATAAATGGGCTACAGAAGAAGAACTATTGGATTATTATGCCATTGGTCAAACGACACCTGGAATCATTGCCGTCAATACGGCTACTTTTATTGGACAAAAGCAAAAGGGGACATTAGGTGCTATCGTTGCAGTATTAGGTCTGTTAACGCCAAGTATTGTGATCATCAGTCTTCTTTCTGGGGTGCTGGAACGGGCCCAGAATTATCCAAAGGTACATAGTGCTCTTCTTGGTATACGCATTGCTGTCAGTGCACTCATTTTGACAACCGTGATCCAGATGGGAAAAAGTGCCATTAAAGAAGTGAAGGCATTGCTGATTTTTCTTGTTGCCCTTGTGCTTATTCTTGTTTTCAAGACCTCCATTGTCACCACGGTGCTTCTTGGTGCACTGCTTGGTATCGCATTTACCTGGAGGCAGAGCAATGCTTAAATTACTGTATGCCTTTTTGATTACAGGTCTTTTTGCAGTGGGTGGAGGACTTGCTACCATTCCATTTTTAAAGAACATGGTAGACAAGTATGCTTGGTTCTCCATGGAAGAGTTGATGAACATGATTGCCATCAGTGAATCCACACCTGGTCCCATTGGCATCAACATGGCAACCTTTATTGGAATCCGTGTAGAGGGTTATCTTGGTGGAGTTCTTACGACTTTGGCCTTAGTTCTCCCTTCAGTAGTGATCATTTTGCTGTTGATTCCTGTGCTGGAACGCTATCGAAAGAGTCCTCTGATGGCAGCGATATTCTTTGGTCTTAGACCAACATCAGTGGCACTGATTACAGCTGCACTTCTTGGCTTTATCCAGATGGCCCTTTTTGAGGGTGGGGTTTTGTCTCTGGGGAACCTGAATCTTTTTTATACAGGACTCTTTCTTGCATTTGTAGTCTTGGTGCAACTGAAAAAAGTTCATCCTGCTTTAATCATTGTGTTAGGGGCTGGACTGGGGATGCTGTTAAAGTTATAAAAGAAAAGGACCGGGCATAAGACCCAGTCAGTGCTTTCACGCTATTTCATTGACTGATAGATGCTCCACACAGACTCAAAGGAGTCAAGTGTTGCTGCATCGACTTTTCGTTTCTGTAGATACTCCAGCATGATTTCTTTGTCTTCGGTATCGGGAAAGTCCCGATCGCCAAAAATATCATTGAGGAGGCTACTTACGGGTAAGTCGACGCCCTTAGCTTTTGCTAACCAACTTTTAAAGGACCATTCTGATGAAGTTTTCATAATCGACCTCCTTGTAGTTTGATTATACCTCTATGAAAAATGCTTCAATCATTTTTTTGTGAAGGAGAAAGGACTGATATGTTACAGTGGATTGTATTTGATGCTGATGATACCCTGATGGATTTTCAACTGGCACAAGAGAAAGCCTTCTATTCTGCTCTTGAAAAAATGGGTTTAGAAAAGAAGGAAGCCTATCTTGAAAATTATAAATATCATAGTGAATCCCTGTGGAGGGCTTTGGAGAGGGGCGAAGTCACAAAACCAGAACTCCTTGAGCAGCGTTTTTACCGTTTCTGTAGAGACCAGGGTTTCCCTGAACTGCACGAAGAGCTTAATGAGACTTATATTCAGGAACTTTCCAAGCGGGGTGAATTGATTCATGGAGCCAGAGAAGTACTAGAGGAACTAGCAAAGGACTATAAGCTTGCTCTAGCCACCAATGGTGTTTCACGAATCCAAAAGGGAAGACTAGAGGCCAGTGGCATCGGGAAGTATTTCAATGCAATTCTAATTTCTGAAGATACAGGCTATGAAAAGCCCCACAAAGGCTTTTTTAATGCTATGATAGATAAGTTAGGGGATGTCCCGTTGAGGGAGATTCTTTTTATTGGGGATAGTCTGAGCTCAGACATGCCCGGCGCCCTAGACTATGGGCTACTTACATGTTGGTACAATCCTAGGGGAGAGAAGACAAACCTAGGTGTACACTCTATCATTAAGACGCTAGAGGAAATCCCTCAGTGTATAAAACGTTTTGCCGACTAGGCGAAGGAGGACAGAATGCACGGAATGCAGATGTTGAAGGATTGGGTAAAGGAGATTGAAGCCCTTACGCAACCCGATACGGTGTATTGGTGTAATGGGACAAAGGAAGAACAGGAAGAACTCATGAAGGAGATGGTGGAAAAAGGCATGGCCACCAGATTGAATGAGGAATCTTTACCTGGATGTACGCTGTTTAGGAGCCACGCTTCCGATGTAGCCCGTGTAGAAAATCGAACCTTCATTGCTTCTGAAAAAGAAGAAGATGCAGGTCCAACCAATAACTGGATAGATCCTAAGGAGCTTAAAGAAACTCTGAGAGGATTATACCGAGGCTCCATGAAGGGCAGAACACTTTATGTGATCCCTTTTTGTATGGGACCGATTGATTCGCCCTATTCGAAACTGGGCGTAGAGATTACCGACAGCCCTTATGTTGTGGCCAACATGTACATTATGACGCGTATTGGAGATAAAGCTCTTGAACGCATTCAAAATGGTGAAGAATTTATTCCCTGCTTACATAGTGTAGGTGCACCATTAGAAGAAGGGCAAGAGGATAGCACTTGGCCTTGTGCACCCATGGAACAAAAGTATATTGCTCATTTTCCTGAAGAACGAAGCATATGGAGTTATGGCTCTGGATATGGTGGCAATGCGCTTCTTGGCAAGAAGTCTTTTGCCTTACGCATTGCTTCAATCTTGGCCCGTGATGAAGGCTGGCTTGCAGAGCATATGCTGATCCTAAAATTAACTAGTCCTGAAGGAAAAGTCTATCATGTCTGTGGTGCTTTCCCATCGGCTTGTGGAAAAACCAATCTAGCCATGCTTCGTCCAACCATTCCGGGATGGAAGGTGGAGACAGTAGGTGATGACATTGCATGGATGCACTTTGGTGAAGATGGACGCCTTTATGCCATCAATCCTGAATCTGGCTTTTTCGGTGTTGCTCCTGGGACAAGCACCAAGTCAAACCCAAGTGCCATGGCAACCATTGAGTCCAATACCATCTATACCAATGTTGCTCTAACTGATGATGGCAATGTATGGTGGGAAGGAATTGGTTATGATGCACCTGAACATCTTATTGACTGGACTGGAGCAGACTGGATCAAGGGAAGTGAAGATAAAGCAGCCCATCCCAATGCTAGATTTACCACCCCAGCAGCCCAGTGTCCTACCATTGCACCTGATTGGGAGGCTCCACAAGGTGTTCCCATTGATGCCATCCTTGTAGGTGGAAGAAGAGCTACCACGATTCCGCTGGTTCATCAAAGCCTCAGTTGGAATCACGGGATCTTCCTAGGCTCCATTATGGGAAGTGAGATCACTGCAGCCGTCATTTCAGATAAAGTGGGACAAGTGCGACGTGACCCCTTTGCTATGCTACCCTTTATGGGCTACCATGTGGGCGACTATCTCAATCATTGGATTGAAACAGGGAGAAAGTCCACAGAAGATAAATTGCCCAAAATTTTCTATGTCAACTGGTTTAGAAAAGATGAGGAAGGAGATTTCCTCTGGCCTGGATTTGGCGATAACAGCCGTGTTCTCAAGTGGATCACAGAGCGTATTGAAGGTACAGCTCCTGCTCGAAAAACTCCACTAGGCTATGTACCCGCAGTGGAAGACCTGGATCTAGAAGGTCTTACATTAAAAGAGGGTGCTATGAAGGAGATCCTCCGTGTTGATGTAGACGAGTGGAAAGAAGAAGCAAAAGCTATTCGTGTGCACTTCGATGGTTATGGCGAAAAAATGCCCAAAGAGCTCTATGAAGAACTGGATGCTTTGGAAAAGCGACTGGAAGAGGCCTAGAAGCTCAATATAGAATTTAATTCTCCGTATTATTTATGCGTTTACCATAAATATCCTCGGGTATAGGTAAAATATCTTAAGTGATGAAGGAGGATTTACGATGGGTATTATTGCTTGGATCGTTGTCGGAGCTATCGCTGGCTGGTTAGCAGGAATGCTACGCAGTGAAGGTAGCCGTGGATTTTTAGGAAATATGTTAGTCGGTATCGTCGGTGGTGTAGTTGGTGGATTTGTTTTTGGTCTTTTTGATAAGTCAGGAGCAGATGGCATCAACCTCTATAGCATTATTGTAGCCACCATTGGTGCACTCATTTTCCTATTCATTAAAGACAGACTCGTAAAATAGCAAGGTAAATAAACTCCCCCCAATCCAGATGGCTTGGGGGGTTTCCTTCTGCCTAACTTTATACTTTAGATTCTTTAACGTCCCATTCTTTCCATACATTACCAACGAGATCATCATTGGGCTTCAGTGTGGTTTTTCCTGGTGTCCAGCCCGATGGTGTAACTTGGGTTGTATCTTGTTGAATCAATTGGAAAGCTCGAATTTGACGAAGAATTTCATCAATGTTTCTTCCTACAGGTGGTGTCAAAATCTCATAGGCAACCACGATGCCATTGGGGTCAAGGATAAAGGTACCGCGATTATCCATACAGGAGATTTCGTCAAAAACATGGTAAGCTGTACCGACAGCTCCTGCTGGATCTGTAGCCATGGCAAAGGGTGCTCCACCTTCTACCATTTCTTCTAACTCTTGTTCATTCCATACTTTGTGTACAAAGGGACTGTCTAGGCTCATGGCGATTACTTCAGCGCCTAATTCTCTAAACTCATCATACCTAACAGCAACTGCTGCTACTTCGGTGACTCATACAAAGGTAAAGTCTCCGGGATAGAAGAAGAGAACTGTCCATTTTCCTAAATAGTCGGATAGTTTAATGGAGCCGATTTGTCCATCTACGAATGCTTGTACTTCAAAGTCTGGTGCTTTTCGACCAATTTTTACCATAACATCCTCCTTATTCTTTTGTATGGAATTTGATTCATGAGGAGTTCATGACGAATCCTCTGGGAAAGTATATCCATGCAAAAAGGAGAATAGCGAATGACAAGTAAACGTAAAGCTCTAACTATGACATAAAAGAAAAACTTCCATTACTGGAAGTCATTTGGATGTTGATAGTAGAAAATAGCCAGCTGTGTGCGATCCCGTAGATCTAGTTTCTCAAGAATGGTGGAGA
>CAMFGQ010000019.1 GCA_945950065.1 uncultured Clostridia bacterium | reverse complement strand
TTCCCTTCTGTTCTATTAGGTTCTGTTCCCTCTTGGACACTCCCAAGCTGGAAAAGCTGGTGCAGGTATTATCTTTGCCCTAGCATCTGCATCTCAGGATGATGATGTCTATTCGGGAAGTGCAGTAAAAGTTTTCCATGATTTCTTAGATGTGGACATAGATGAACTAGCTAAAGAGGTCATTGAAGATACCCTATCTGGCATAGGTGCCTCTTCAGTTCCTTCTGGAGATTATCCTATCTTCTTAGATAAAGATGTGTTCTCAAATTTCCTCCAAGCCTTTAGTTCTGTCTTCAATGCAGAAATGGTCCAGAAGGATCTCAGTCTTCTGAAAGGGAAACTTGGTGACATGATTGCATCGGAAAAGGTTACGCTTCGTATCGATCCTCACCATGAAGATGCTCCCATGAGTAGTCATTTTGATGACGAGGGTTATCCCACCCAGGCCTTTTCTCTGATCGAAAATGGGAAGTTACACTCCTATTTCCATAACTTAGCCACAGCTAAAAAAGATGGTGTGGAGTCAACAGGAAGTGCAGTCCGTGGATATAAGGGTAAAGTTTCTCTGGCTCCCAGTTTCCTTCTTATTGAAGGTGGAGAGAAGAGTGAAGAAGAAATCCTTTCTTCTATGGATAAGGGACTCTACATTAAAGAGCTCTCTGCCATGCACTCTGGCCTCAATGCCACATCAGGCGACTTTTCCCTTCCTGCAAAAGGATTTCTCATCGAAAAGGGTAAAAAAGTACGTCCTGTCAATCAAATCGTTGTTGCGGGGAACTTCTTTAGTCTTTTAAAGAACATCCAGGAGCTTTCCAAAGAACGCTCACATAAGAGCTTCTCTAGCTCAGTCCCCAGCATACTCATTAAAGTACTCAGTGTAGCAGGTGATCAGTGAAACGCAATAGTCAAAAAGGAATCAGGCTCCTACTTTTGGTCCATAGTCTAGGACTTCTCATTACCTTGGGTTATGTTCTCCTTGAGCTTATCCGCTTTATCCCCCATATGCAGGGAAGAGGAATGATGGAAGTGTTGATCATCTTCTTACTGGATAAGGGACTAGGCTGGCTGCTTATAGGCACTGCCTTCTTGCAGTATCTGCGAAAAGTAAATCGTGACTGGCAAGGAGAGGGTTTTAGAGGAAGAATTCTCTTCCAGCTTTATTCAGCCTATTATCTTCTTGAGTTGTTTAGACTCTATGGTGCAAGGGTTGGGCTTACTACCTCCATGGGAATCTTTTTCTATGTCTTTTTACTTCTTTTCGCTTTGCAAGGAGCAATCAGTGTTGTTCTCTATATGGTCCGTAGCTTAGAGAAGCCAGTAGAAGATGAGGAAGAGAAAGAAAAGCAAGCAAAGAGCTAATTATGACAAAAACTCTATGGATAAGTTAGTTGACTTTAACTTTGGGCGGTGTTATACTCTATTTGTTAGTGCATACAAACTTCTAGAGGGTGATCTCACCAATCCCCCAAAAAGCGATGTGTCCTCTGCACATCCAAGTAGTACAGCCTTATCCTCATTGAATCCTCCATAAAGGAGAGAGAAAGAGACTCCGTGCCTGGGTCTCTTTTCTTTGTTTTGTGGAATCTTTCTTTCATAAAAAGAAGTTTAAGTTAGAAAAATAAGGATAATTAAACAAGGGAAAGAGAATAACAGGCCTTGAGGTTGAACTCCCCTTGAAGGGAGTGCTATAATCAAAAAGGAATATACCTGTTCTTAAGGTAATTGTATGAAAGAAAGGTGGACGCATGAACAAATTAATTTCTATTGAAGAAGCCATTGCAAAAGTAAAAGATGGTGACACCATCATGGTTGGTGGTTTTCTTGCAAATGGAACACCCCTAAAACTAATCGATGCTTTAGCTGAGAGTGGTGTGAAGGATCTAACGCTGATCTGCAACGATACTGGATTCGTTGACAAAGGTGTTGGCAAGATGGTCGTGAAAAAGCAATTCAAGAAAATCATTGCTTCTCACATTGGAACCAACCGTGAAACCGGTAATCAAATGAACAGTGGAGAAACAGAAGTCATTCTTACTCCACAGGGTACCCTTGCTGAGCAAATCCGTGCTGGTGGTGCAGGACTAGGTGGTATTTTAACCAAAACCGGAGTTGGCACCCTAGTAGAAGAAGGTAAAGAAAAAGTTGTCGTAGATGGAGAAGAGTATCTACTCGAAAAACCACTCCGTGCTGACATTGCCTTTATCTATGGGACAAAAGTTGACACCTTTGGAAATATTTATTATCAAGGATCAACTCCTAACTTTAATGTTCTCATGGCAACTGCAGCTGATGTAGTCATTGTAGGAGCTGGAGAAGTTGTTCAAAAGGGCGAACTTGATCCTAACGTTGTTAAAACCCCTGGCATTTTCGTTGACTATGTTGTAGAGGAGGGACCCCTAAAATGATGGATAAGCAACAAATGCAAGATTTTATTGCAAGAAGAACAGCACAAGAACTTAAGGACGGAGATGTTGTCAACCTAGGAATTGGTCTTCCTACAAAAGTATCCAACTTTGTTTCTGACGACATTGATGTTATTTTTCAGAGTGAGAATGGTTTTGTCGGATTAGGCCCAGCTCCAGACGAGTGTGACATTGATCCACATATCGTTAATGCTGGTGGTATGCCATCCTGCATCCTTCCTGGTGGAATGTTCTTTGACTCAGCTACATCCTTCTCCATTATTCGTGGTGGACACCTTGACGCAACCGTTCTTGGTGCACTCCAAGTTGATGCAAAAGGAAACATCGCCAACTATATGATTCCCGGAAAAATGGTTCCAGGAATGGGTGGTGCTATGGACCTAGTTTCCGGAGCAAAGAAAGTTATCGTTGCTATGGAACATACAGTAAAAGGAAATCACAAAATCCTTGAAGAGTGTAATCTGCCTCTTACTGCTCCTGGAGTAGTAGATATGATCATCACAGAAATGTGTGTGATTGAAGTTACACCTGAAGGCCTGTTGATGACTGAAATCAACCCTGATTACACTGTAGAGCAAGTTCAAGAAGCAACCGGTGCTAAACTGATTGTTTCTCCTGATCTGAAAGAAATGGTCTAGAGCATACATTAAGACTGAACATGAAGCAGTTGTCCTGTAGAGGATAGCTGCTTTCTTTTTGCCTTCAACATGCTGTCATTGTATACTGAAAGAGAATCGAAGAAGGAGGCAATGACATGCCCTTTAGTCCTTACCGTAGAAACGAAAGTTATCGTGTTCATGTCCTTGAACTGAAGAAAGTAAGCTATCATTGGAGAGATACTCTTCTACTTCTTTATGTGTTAGAAGGGGAGATTCTTGTCACCATTGACGATGAGACCCATAGCCGTAAACAAGGTCAGGTCGACATCATCAACCCAGGTGAATTGAGAGCTTTTGAAGGGATGAAAAAGAACCGCGTTCTTTTTCTTGAACTTCAACCTGACTTCTTTGCTGATTACTATGAGGAAGCACCACGCACCTACTATTATGTAGATGAAAGAGATTCTCATGAAGACAGCGAAAAGTATAGGCGATTAAAAAGCTATATGGCTAAACTCAGTTATGAATACTTTCATCCTGGAGAAGACAGTTCCTTTGTAACCAAGGAACTCCTTGTGGAGCTCATGTATCATTTGCTGAACCAATTTCATTATCTTTACTATGAGCAGGAGGAGCTAAGAGAGGATCGATTGGAATTGAACCGTTTCCATCGCATTTTTACTTATTTGGATGGAAACTTTAAGGAAAGGGTGAGTTTACAGGAATTGGCAGATCAGGAATATCTCAATCCAAGTTATCTCTCCTACAAAATTAAGGACACGCTAGGGTTAAGTTTTCATGACTATCTCAATGCACTGCGTTGTGAAGAAGGGGCAAAGTTACTTCTTGAGACTGAGAAAAGCATGAGTGAAATTGCGCTAGATGTAGGTTTTTCTCATCCAAGGTATTTCCAGAAACACTTTGAGGAGCAGTATCATAAAAGCCCACAGGAGTTCAGAGAAGCCTATGAGAATAAGGTGGAGGACTACACACTGCTCAGCTTTTCACCTAAAGATGTAGAGGAAGATCTTCTGGGAGATGGACGATACAGTGAAAAGAAGAAGGCAAAAATTCTCTCAGTGGACTTAAAGCAAGAGAATAAGGGAGAGTTTCAACGCTCTAGAACCATCTTCCTGGGGGAAGCTTCTCTCTATCTGGAGAGCGAGAACCAAGACCTCTTAAAGTTAGCACAGAGAGAGATAGGCTTTGACTATGCAATAGTAGAGGATCTCTTTACAAAGGATATGGATATCTTCCGTGGAAAGCCTGGTCGTTTTTATAACTGGACAAGGGTAGATGGGGTACTGGAACTCCTTTCAAAACTTGGGCTAGAACCCATCCTTCATTGTCGTGGAGTTGAAGAGTATATTTTGGAGGACTTTGTTGAAACTTTTAGCCCTCTTTATCCTGAGGTGGAGACTTGGATCCATAGAGATGAAGGAAAAACTGTCTTTGAAGCTGATCCACTTCAGGATCAGCTGATTGGTGCCGCTAGGATGATTGAAAAGCGGGATGAGGTTCCTGTGTTACTCGATGCTATCACTCCACAGATAGAACTGGACAACGATACCTTTTTTGGAGGGGCTGGTTTATTTACGGCAAATTATCTGAGTAAACCTAGTTTTTATGTTTGGAAATATCTCTCCTTAATGGGGGAGGAAATTCTCCATGAAGGCGAGGGAGTTCTGTTGACCCGTAGTGATGAAGGAATTCAGCTACTACTCTATGCCGAAAAAGAGGAAGACAGTACACCCACGAGACTTAATCTATTCGGTATGGAAGAAGATATGTGGATTAGTAGTTTTACCATGAGTAGGAAAGAAGGCTCTATTTATGACGCTTGGAAGGACTTAGGCTCTCCAGAGCGACTCAGCGAGGAACACTGGTACCTTCTCAATCGCTATGTCCATCCATCACTGGATCTTTCTTTTGGGGAGAAGAAGATTGTCTATTCAATACGAAGAAACATTGACGCACCTTCTATTGTCTTGTACCTTTTCAACAAAATCCAATAAAGTCATTTTGGCTATTGACAAATGGAGTACACAGAAAGTCCTAAAAAGAAGCCATGAACTCTTCCGACAAGTCACGTAGACTAGTTACGGAGGAGTTTTTTTATGGGATCACTAAAATATGACAACCAATCCATGGACCGTTTACTACTAGGTATGGCTTTACCCATCATGCTCAAATTTTTGATTGGGGAGCTGTATGCCATGGTGGATACATACTTTGTTGGTACTTATCTTGGCCATGGTGCTTTGGCGGCACTAAGCCTTAGTTTTCCCATGCAACGCTTACTTTTTGCCCTTGCAGTTTTAGTGGGTGTTGGTACCTCAACAAGTCTTTCAAGAAATCTTGGTCGAAAAGAGTATGAAAAGGCTTCCAGATCCATTGTCTCTGGTGGGTTTTTGCTCCTTTGTATACAGATTCCCATTGCTTTTGTAACTGCTCTTTATCCGCAACAGATTATGGCTCTTTTTGGAGCCCAAGGAAATACTCTTATCGGAGCTGCGGGCTATTTGCGCTATACGGCAATTGGTTCGGTGTTTCTTGCATTGTCTACCTTCTTATCCTATGTGCTGCTGAGTCTAGGGAATACGAAGTTTGCCATGGTATCCATGATCCTTGGTGCACTAGGGAATGCGCTTTTTGACCTTGTCTTTTTAGGTGTCCTGAGAATGGATGTGGCATCGGCGGGACTTGCTAGTATGATGAGTCAAACCATTGCTGGAGTCTTTATCTTGATTAGCTTTTTGACCTTCTTAAAGAAACGTGAGATCAAGCTGAAACTTCATTTCTCCATGAAGCTCTTTCCTCTCCTCTTTCTTGGGGGACTAGCTGCCTTTGTTGTTGAAGTGGAAGACTCCATTGTGATGACGGTACTTAATAAGCTTCTTCTAAGCAGTGTAGGAGAAGAAGGTGTCATTATCCTTGGTGTTGTGACCAAACTTTCGATGTTCCTCTTTATTACGCTTTTTGGTGTTGCATCAGCAATGCAGCCCATAGCGGCCTATTACTATGGTGCGAAAAACAAGAAAAAGCTTAAAGAGCTGCTGCATAAGACCTTGATCTACAGCTTTGGCTTCACCTTTGTGATCTGGCTTCTCTTTCAGTTTAAAGCTGAGAGCTTTGTGGCGATTTTCCTGAAGGATCCAGTCTATGTTAAGAAAGCTGCAAAGACATTGCGTATCGTCTTGGGTCTCTTTCCTTTGACAAGCATCTATTACTTGGGAATCTTTTATCACCAAGCCAAGGGTGATGTCAAAAGAGCACTGATTGAGTCTCTGTTAAGACAGATCTTAATCCTTCTACCCTTAGCATTGATTCTCTCAAAGGGCCTTGGATTAGGTGCTATGGGTGTATGGATAGCTTTCCCGCTCACCGATGGCCTTGCTTCACTCTTTGCCTTTCTAGGCTTTAAATCTCAGGGACTTCTGACTGTTCTCCTTCGTGGGGAGAAAAGTGCTGATAAAAAAAGATTGCCTGCTCAAAAGGGACTTATTCCAGTATTTGAAGCGATTGCATCCTATGAGAGGATAGAATTTTCGAAAAAAGGCATGAAGACAATTGAGTCTCTAGCTCCTCGTTAGCTTAGTAAGACAAGAGAAGTAGGAATGTAAAAAGCCTGGGTTTTATAGCCCAGGCTTTTACTTTCTTATCTGTAATTAAGATAAGTTCGTTAGTCTTTAAAGAGATTCTAGTCAAAGCTTTAAGACTTTAGCGCTGCTCTTCTTTCTCTTCTTGTAACTTCGAATAGCCAGTAACCTGTCATGAGGATAATAGCGACACCGAGATAGCTGAGCATATCAGGATGTTCTTTGAAGAACATGGCACCCATCATGGATGAAAAGATGATGCTGGAGTAGGAGTAGATGCTGATGTCTCCAGGCTTTGCAAGTTTATAGGCATAGGTGACAAAAAACTGACCTAAGCCCCCGAAAAGTCCAATTCCCAATAGTGCGAATAGTTCAGTGCCTTGAGGTACAACAAACTGATTCATAAAAAACGGAATCGAAGCGATGGTTGAGAAAGCAGCGAAAGCTAAAATGATGACTTCACTGGCAATGCGTGGGCCAATATAGCTAATGATCGTATAGGCAAGAGCAGCTCCAAGTGCACCCAGTAATGCCACCATTGCTGGTAGTACTGAGGAATCAAAACTTGGTTTAACGATAAGCATAACACCGATAAAGCCAATAAGGACTGGCAGGATTTTGTTCCTTGAGAATTTCTCACCTATAAGAAGACTGGAGATCACGACAACGAAAATAGGTGAACTCTTATGGATGGCACTTGCGTCACCCAGTACCATATGCTGTGTCGCATAGAAATAACAGATAACTCCTAGATAGCCTGCGATACAACGAGCAAGTAGAGCCCATCCAGTTCCTTTTTCAATTTTTAGGGGGATTTTATTCTTTCTCATTACAAGGAGCATTCCCACAAGGATAAGAGCATTGCGCATGAAAATCTTTTCAAATAGGGGGATATTGGGTCCTGCCCATTTGACAAAGAGCTGCATTAACGAAAATGCTAGTGAAGAAAGCAGTACAAAAACGACGGCCTTGTTTTGTTGGTTCATTTAATCCTCCTGATTATCAAGTGATAGCGCAAAATGAGCAAGCATCCATGCACCCAGAGGAAGGACTTCTTCGTTAAAGATGACAGCAGGATGATGTTGTCCTACAGGATAACCCTCTTTTTTGTTGGGGCCTGCACCAAGAAAGAAATATGCTGCTCTTGGTATTTCTTTGCTCAGATAGCAGAAATCTTCAGATCCTCTTTTTACAACTTCTCCTCCAATGGAGTAGTGCTCCTTTTCTGGAAGAAAGCTAAGAAGTCTTGAAGTAAACTGCTTATCTGTTCTTACCCCAGGCATGGACTGAATATAGTCTATAGTAGCTTTCCCTCCATAGAGAGCAGAGGTATCTTTGACAATGGTTGAAATTCGTTGCTTTAGATGGTTTCTAACATCTTCGTCGTAGCAACGTAATGTTCCTTTCATTACAGCTTTATCAGTAATTGTATTATGGGATGAGTCGACATTGATCGAAGTAACGCTAAAGAGACTGTGATCAAAAGGATCACTTTCTCGATAAAGGATACGATTGAGCATTTCGTAGGCAGATGTTGCCATTAGAAGTGGATCAATACATTCATAGGGGCGAGCCCCATGGCCTCCTTGACCAAAAAACTCAATCGTAAATGAATCGTTGGATGCAAAAGTCGATCCATAACCATAGTCTATTCTAGAAAAGGGTGCTTTGGCATCGACATGAATGCCGATAAGACCTATGGGACTTAGTCCGTGAAGTAAGTTGTTTTCTAATAGATGAAGAGCACCATCACCTGTTTCTTCGCCTGGTTGGAAGACAAAGAGCACGGGATGGTTTAATTTATCCTCGTGCTTCTTTAGTAGTTTTGCCGCTCCTAGGAGCATTGTAGCATGGAGATCATGTCCACAACAGTGAGCAGCATTTCCTTTGGCTGAAAAAGGAAGTTCACTTGCTTCTGTTAAGGGTAAGGCATCCATATCTGCTCTAAGGACCAGCACCTCGTTTCCTTGACCTATTTTTGCGACAACACCAGATCCTATCTGTTGGGCAGGTATACAAGCTTTTTTTAATTCATTTAGGATTCTTGCTGAGGTCTCAAAAGTGTCAAGTCCGAGTTCGGGATGTTGGTGAAGGTCTCTTCGAAAAAGGACAAGCTCTTCATAGAGAGCTCTTGCTTCTTCAAAAAGAATCATATTCGCTCCTTCATAATATCTATAATGGTCAAATCCACTTGTCCCATACCTTTAGAACTCAATGTTGCAAGATTTGCAATACTTTTTTCAGGTAGTGGATCTGTTAGTCCATTATGGTCTTTTAATTCGGTGCCGCGATAGGCAAGTAAGGCTGATTGTACTGCTGTAGCTGCAGCTGTACCTAACTTCAGCGCACAACCAGGTTTGGCTCCATCACAGACTACACCAGCCTGATTTGCAATGACATTGTTGATGGTTGCACCGATGATGCCTTTTCCGCCTAGAACCCAAGCTATGGCAGCTCCACTTCCGATGGATGCTGCGATGCTACATCCGCAAAGATTGGAAAGTCTACCAATATAGTGCTTCACATAGCTGGTGATAATATGGCTAATGGCAAGTGAGCGGGTAAGTGTTGCATCATCAAGATGTTTGATTTCGTGAAGTGCTGCCAAAGGAAGAATCGCTGTCAATCCGTTATTCCCACTTCCAGAAGAGCTCATGACGGGGATGCGTTCTCCGCTCATGCGCACATCACTAGCAGCAGATGTTAGCATATAGGCTAAATTGGTTAGATCTTTAGCAACTAATCCATCCTCCATGTTGACTTTAGTGTTATAGCCAACACCGAGTCCATAGGGTTGTTCAAGACCTTTTTTTGCTGCAGAGAGATTCATGTGGAGTCCATCGAGTAAGAAGAGCAATTTCTCTTCTGAAATGCCTTCGATGGCTGTTACGATTTCATCGATTGATGTCTGATAGAAATCACCAAGATCAACACCATTTTTCTTTTTCGCTTGTTCTAGATCTGGAAGTTCTACAGCTTTTCCATCAAGTTCCAAACGAACGATGGTTTCGTGGCGATCTTCAGTAATTGCTTTAGCAACATGATCTTTCGAACGTAGGACAGTCTCGACGTAGATGGGTTTTGAATCAATTAGAACTTGAATATGCGGAACGATTTCTTTTAGATAAACATCAGCTCTATTTCTGGTTTCATCATCAATGTCTTTTAAGAGCTCTAATCCTTCGCTGGGATCTTCTAGAGCTACTCCAAGTGCAGCAGCAACATCAAGTCCAGTTTGATCTGTTCCTGGAATACCTACATCCATTCCGTTTTTAAAAATACCTTTACTTAAACGTACTTCTATGGAGGTAGGTTCTTGTCCAGTCTTTTTAAGTTCTTGTGCTGCATGGGCAGCGTTTAATGCGATAGCAACGGGTTCCGTGCAACCAACGGCCGGGGTTACTTCCCGGCCGAGGATGCTAAGGATGGTTTCTTGTAAATTCACAAGCTACTCCTTTAAAAGGGTCCTAAGTTAACAAAGGCAGCAAAGGCAACGGCAATGGCACCGATGATGGTATTTGTAAGAATGATTTTCCAAATGTACTTAAAGTATCTTGGATAGTCAATGCCTGCCATGGCAATGGCCCCTGCAGTAAGTGGTGACATAGGCAGCAATAGATTGGTAATACCATCTCCATACTGGAATGCAGCACAGACAGTTTGTTGTGTCAGTCCTAAAAGGTCACCTAGTGGTGAAAGGATAGGAATGGTAACTGCAGCTTGACCAGCACCTGAGATGACAAAGAAGTTTGTAATGTATTGAATGAGATACATACTTAATGCACTAATGACGCGGTTTCCACCAACGAGAAGAGTTTGAAGACCGTAGATGATGGTGTCAATAATAGCGGCGTTTTCAAGCACGATGGCAATAGCTTTAGCAAAGCCAACAACCATGATTCCACCAACAACACCTTGTGCTCCACGGATGAAGCTTTTCATAACTTGGTTTGCAGATTGTCCGCTAATAATACCAACGATGATTAACATCATAAGGAAAATTGCGGGGGCATCTGTTTTGAAGTCACCTTGCTTTGTTAGTACGGAATAAATTAGGTATGCCATTCCGACAAAAACAGTAAGAAGGATAAGAACTCCACGTTTATCTAACTCAGGAAGTACATGAGATTCGGCTTCATGCCTAGCTTCTTGTTCAACATCATAGATGATGCTCTTGGAAGGGTCTTCTTTGATTTTCTTGGCATAGCGTACTGTCCAGAATGAAACGGAAGCATTAAAGCCTAAGAATGCAAAGACTCTAAAGGGTGCTGCACTAAAGACAGGAAGTCCTACTAGTGCTTGGGCTGTACCAATGGTAAAAGGATTATAGATTCCAGATGCAAGACCTGCTCCTCCACCAGCAACTACGATGGATAGACCAACAAGCGCATCCAGTCCCATACTTCTAGCCAGCATAACTCCTAGGGGAACAAAAGCAAGATAAGCCTCAAGCGTTCCAATAAAGGTAGGTATTAATGAAAATAGGAAGACAAGAAGTGGAATAAAGTAAATGTCTCTACCTTTACCTTTATTAATGATTTTTCCTAGAGCTCCTTGGATGGCCCCAGTTTCGGTGATGACGTGGAATGTTCCTCCAACAATAAGAATTAAGGTCACAATCCATGAGGTTTGTCTAAAACCTTCAGGAATAGAGCGGAAGAGATCAAGGAGTCCAACGGGTTGCTGTTCGATACGATGGTATGAGCTTGGATCAACCAGCATACGGGTTTGGCCGTCTTCGTTGACAGTTTCAACGCGATCGTATTGACCGGCTGGAACAACATAGGTTAATACTGCTGCGAGGAGAATAATGGTCGAAATAATAATTAGCGTATGTGGAAATTCTCTCTTTTTTTTCTGAACATTATTAGTATTCATGTTCTTCCTTTCTAGCGGTTAACCGCTTGTCTGAGAGCGTGGAGATTTTCTTCTGGTGTTTTAGGATCTGCCACACAACCTGGCCCTAAAATTAGTCCGCGATCTCCAATGGAATGTAATGCTTCTTTTGCGTGAGCTAGGATTTCTTCTGCGTTTTTTGTTGCGAGAATGCTATCATAGTGTAAAACATTTCCAACAAAGTAGGGAACTTCTTGGATTCCCCCAAGGAAACATTTGTTGGAGATTTTTCTTGCTTCTGCTAAACTGGGCGAAGTATGACGGTCATGCCAGTTGATGCAAGAAACAGGATACTCTTTGTCCACAAGCTCAAAATAGACGTTGTCACCATGTAAATGGATGATGTTAAAATATGTTTCGTCTTGATAAGCTTTCATGACTTGTAGGTCATAGTCAATACCAAAAGCTCTAAAGTCTTCTTGTGTCATGACATCAGGCGTAGCATTTTGTGTGGCTAGGAAAAAGCCATGGACACCTGTATCAAGATGAGCTTTTACAAAATTAATTGTTGTCTCTGTGATGACCTCAAGGGCTGTATGAACTTTTTCAGGGTGATTTTTTACATCTTCAAGAAGTTTTGGACCAGCAAGCTTTCGCAGTGTTGAAAATGGACTGAAGATGGTTTGCACATAGGGAGTGTCCTTGCGAATGCGCTTACTTAGTTCGTGTGTAAATTGAAGTTGCTTTCCCCAAGTACCGTGATTGGCTTGAAGTACATCAAGTTTTAGATAGTCTTCTGGAACCTTGATGCCAGGCTCTGCTACGATGGGCTCTTTGTACTTATCGCAGTAAATGGTGAGTTTTGCTCCCCAGTCCTGCACAGAATAAGTGCCAAAGGGCATCATTTTGACGAAGTCAAAATCATACTTCTCAATAAATTCTACCGTTGCTTCTGCCAGTGAAACAGGGTCTTGATCATGCTCTGATAAGTGCATCCAAGCACTAACGGGAACGCGATCAACTTCCTCAAGCTTCAAAGCAGCTTTAATACGTTGTTCTCTAGTCAATGAATCCTCCTTAGTGTCAGAAAAATATTCTATATACAAAAATCTTATCATTTAGAAATAAATGGAAAGGTGAGAGGCTTTATGTGAAAATAGGACAAATTAAAGAAATTATGATTTTGGTGAAAATGATTTACGACAGAAAATAAAATAAATGTCTTTATTATCCATTCCGAACTCAAGAGAGTTATAATGGGCTGAAGGTATGCAGTGTGGAATGATTCATCATTTTAAGGAGTGCATAATGGAAATTGGATGTAGAAATTCCTGTGAAAATTTATTTCAAGCATCAAAAATTAAAGGAATCCAGTACAAAGGAAAAGTACTTGATTTTGGAGATAGTGATAAGATCGCTCAAGTTCTCTCTTTACAAGATATTCAAGCTGGCTTGCAAGACAATAGTCCCTTCACCAAAATGATTTATGTTTATCGCGGTGAACTTATGGTGGATCTCGGAGGGGAGCGTATTACCATGAGTGAGGGAACGATTCTTTTCGTTAATGCTCATACAAATATGTACCTAATCCCCAAGAACATGGAAGAAACCTTCTTTGTCTTTCATTTTAAAAAGGCATTTTTTGATGGTGCTTTTATGAAACGACTTTCAAGCTGCTCACTGATGTACAATTTTATCAACTACTGTTTGATGGATAAGGTGGAGATTAGTGCTCGCATTCTCTTTAGCTGTGACACCTATGTTGTACGTCAAACTGTCTTTACTTTGATGGAGCTGATACAACAAGAGGAGTTTAGCTTCCTACAAGATGTCTATTACTCTCTATCAAACTACTTAGAGACCAGTAGCCACAGTCAGTATGTAGCTGAAAACTCCACCAATGTAAATTCTTCCGTCCTCAACGAAATACTGCGCTTTATGAATGGCCATATGTCCACCGTGACTCTTGAGAGTTTATCTCAGGAATTCCACTATCACCCAAGCTATATTTCTACGCTAATCGCTCAAGAAGGGAAAACGACTTTCACAAAGGCGCTTCAACAAATGCGTATGCGTGCTGCAGCTGAGATGTTAAGTAAGAGCCACCGGAGTGTCATGGAGGTAGCTAGAAGAGTGGGATACTTGGACGAAAGTTACTTTATACGTCTCTTTAAGAAAAACTATGGATTAACACCTCTCGAATATAGAAAGAACAGTAAAGAGTAAAGTGGACATAGGAATAAGGTTTTGTCTTAAACAGGATCTAAGCCCAACATGCCAAAGCTGTACTTTTCTTAAGGTTAAGTAGGCTACAACCTATGTTATACTGAATAAAGTTAAACAGGAGGAAATCATGTCGAAACAGGCCTTTATTGTAGAACTATTAAAACATGAAGTTAGACCAGCAATTGGTTGTACAGAGCCCGTTGCCATTGCTTTGGCTACTGCTTATGCAACAAAAGCATTAGGTGAAGAACCAGAAGAGCTTTTGGTTTATTTGAGCAAAGGGATTTATAAAAATGCTATGGATGTGGGTATCCCAGGCACAGATAAGACAGGACTTGATGTTGCAGCAGCATTAGGTGCAGCACTGAAGGACCCAGGTAGAGAATTAGAACTTCTTGGCGACATTACCGATAAAACAAGAGAAAAAGCAGATGAGTATTTAAGTCGTATTCCTATTGATGTTAAGGTATCAGATAAAGAAAGCAATGTGCTGGTCGAAGTCTATGCTAAAGGTAAAAACCATCAAGCTCATGCCCTGATTGAAGGAAGACATGATCGATTAACAGAACTTTCCCTAGATGGAGAGTCTTTTCCTCTTCCAGAAATGGAAAGCAGTAAACAAGCATTCAGTGAAGAAGAGTATAAGGAGTTTTACTCCTCCAGTATCGATGAGCTTGTTACCACAATCGAAGCCATTCCCTTTGAAGAACTCCAGTTTCTTCTTGATGGCTTAATGATGAACAAAGAAGTTGCAAAGCAAGGAATGGATAAACCCTATGGACTCGGTGTAGGCCATAGTACTCATAAAAACATTGAAGAAGGCTTTATCTCATCTGATCTTTCTAACCTCGCCTACATGCTCACTGCAGCAGCCAGTGATGTTCGTATGAGCGGTGAGAGAATAAGTGTTATGAGTTCCTCTGGTAGTGGCAACAATGGATTGACTGCCATTCTACCTTTAGCAGCTCTTCAGGAAATCAAAGACCTCGATGATGACACCATTGTCCGTGCACTTGCCATGAGCCATGTTATCACTAGCTATGTCAAATACTACATTGGTCGACTATCTAATCTATGTGGTTGTAGCATTGCAGCTTCCATCGGAAGCGGTTCCGCCATTGCTTGGGCACTAGGTGGAAAGGATAAAGTGGCACCTACCATTAATAACATTATCGCCAACCAAGCAGGTGTGATCTGTGACGGTGCAAAGCCTGGGTGTGCTCTTAAATTAGGTACTGCAGCCATGACAGCTGTACAAGCCGCACTCCTGACGCTTCAAGGCACTGAACTTGAAGATCACAATGGATTAACAGATCCTCTTCCTGAACGCAGTATTCAGAATCTAGCAACTCTGAGTTCCTATGGTATGGGGAAAGTGGATCTGACGATTATTGATATTATGAAGAATAGAAAGAATGGATAAAGGTGAAACGAGCAGTTATTTTTGATTTGGACGGAACCCTCTGGAATGCTACCAAGCCTATCTACAAGGCACTGGTGGAACTACAGGAAGAGAAGAATCTGCCTATTACTCCTTTTGAAAAGCTCTGCTCCTTAATGGGACAGCCTATGGATGTCATTGCAGAAGCTGTTCTACCTGGAGTATCCACTGATGAACAAAAGAGACTCATGCCTCTTTTCTATTTACGGGAATTGGAGTTTATACGCAGGGAAGGTGGAGAACTCTTTCCTCATATGGTAGAAGTGTTGACTGAGCTTAAAGAGAAGTATCCAGTTCTTATTGTCAGTAATTGCCAGCAGGGGTACATCGAGACCTTTCTTGACACCCATAAGCTGCAGGATCTTTTTCTAGATCATTTATGCTGGGGTGATATCCAGCAATCTAAGGGTAAAAACATCATCACCCTTATGGAAAGACATGGGATTGAGGAAGCCATATACATTGGGGATACACTAGGTGATCAAAAAGCATCTAAAGAAGCGAATATTCCCTTTATTTATGCAGACTTTGGTTTTGGAGAAGCAGTAAATCCCCAACATACCTTGAGTGACTATCAGGATCTACCTAAGATCCTTCAGCGTATTTGGCCCCTCTAAGAGAAATCTTTGGGGGCTTTTTCTTTGTTTTTCTATTTTGTTCATGATTCAGCATTCTCTTTTACGAAGGATAACAGTTTCCTCTTTCTAATCACCTTACTCTCTCATTTTTTATCCCCTTTTTATTTGCTCCTTTAACTTTTTTCTATCTACCTTAAAGCCTAACCTTTCTTGAAGTCTAAAAAGGCTTAAAGAGGCGGTAAGCTTTTCTACATGCTCTTGATAACAAGAAAACTTTTCTACTTCTAGACAGGAGGGGGAGGGTGGTCTATACTGATTGGATGTATAGAAAGAGGTGTTTATGGAAAATTCGTCGCGTAGTAAATTTATCATTGAAGAAGAATTATATCGAGTCATTTTAAGTTTAAGTATTCCTTTGATGGTCAACAACTTTATACAGACCCTCTATAACTTGGTAGATGCTTTTTGGGTAGGAAAACTAGGTCATGTGGAGTTTGCTTCCACCAGTTTTGTTTGGCCTGTTTTGATGCTCTTTATCTCCATAGGTGTGGGGATTAGCA
>CAMFGQ010000018.1 GCA_945950065.1 uncultured Clostridia bacterium | reverse complement strand
TCTGGGGATTCTCAGTGTTTATCTAGTCTTCAGAATACATAAACCTGGTGATTTACAGCTTCTTACACAACTTAATCCCCTGTATCTAGCCTTAGCCCTAGGAAGCTTTCTCCTTTATCTGCTGATGGAAGCTTTTGCCTTTAAAAAACTCTTGGCTTCCTTTGGCACGCCCTTGTCTCTGCTTTCTTGTTACCGTCAGGCTCTGGCTGATTTTTATTGCAGCTCACTGACTCCAGGTGGAAGCGGTGGTCAACCAGGTCAACTCTATGCCATGAATAAGCAAGGTGTTCCAGCAGGTGTGGGAATTGCAAGTCTACTCTCCTTTAACACCCTTTACCATATGGTGATGCTACTGATTGCAATCGGTGCCATAAGCCTCGGTGTGACGGAGAAGGTGATGAAGCTTCCTGGATTAAAATTGCTTCTTCTTTACGGTGGGTTTGCTCAGCTTGTGATGGTGGTCTACTATCTTCTGTTTATCTTTTCCAAAAGATTACTACCGAAGCTTCTTCACTTTGCGATAAAGCTTTATTCTTTCTTTCGTAAAAAGGAGGATCCAAAGCTTTTAGAAGAAAAGTTCCATCACCAAATGGATCTTTTCCATAGCTGTGCCCTTCACCTTAAAAGAAGGCCCCTTGTCCTTCTTCAAGTCTGTGGCCTTCTGGTTCTTCTTTTCTTCTTTAGCTATCTTCCAAGTTTTCTCCTCTATAAAGGCCTTGGCCTCTCGGGAATTAGCCTGTTGGAGATGCTAGCGCTACAGTCTGTTGCTGTTCTTGCTCTCGAGTCGGTGCCTCTACCCGGTGCACTGGGCGTTGCAGAGACCAGTCTCTTTGCTATTTATTCTCTGGTGATGCCAACAGATGCTGCCTTTGTGCTCATGGCATTGACAAGAATCACCAGTCTCTACTTTGGTGTGGCTCTAGGGGGGATTTCTACCTTGATTCTCTTTGGGGAAGAAAAAAGAAGACCTCTCAAGGTCTCCAAGAAGCTCTATCCTGTAAGACAGGATTTAGCTGCTTAATGGGTTTAGTGAAAAGCACCGCCAAGCGGTGCTTTTCTACTCTTCTCTTAAAAACGCAATGGTCCTTTGGAGCATCGATAAGGTAATGTAGTGATTTAAGTTGGGCATTTCTTCATAGATGAGATGTCCCTCTTTAAAGGAGTCCTTTGCTCTATTCACATAGTCCCTTTGGATGTCAATGGAGACCGATGAGTCTGCATCACCGTGAAGAATTAGGAGTTTTCTCTCTCCTACCTTGTCTAAATGAAGCATGGGATCATACTGAAGGAGTTCTTCGGGAATGTTTTCTGCCTCTTGAAAGCCCTCCTTAAAGTTACAGTAACCATTGATAACGGCTGCTTTATCAATGGACTCTATGGAGTGAAAAAGACCTGCTGCGATCATGCTCCCCATGGAGTGACCGGTGATGGCAAGTTTTTTTGGCTTTAACCACTTGTAGAGGAGAGGAAATTCTTTGATGCTCTGAAGGATGACGTCGAGGATTTTTTCGAATTCTTCTTCATAGTCAAGATTACCTCGTTCTCCATGGTAGAGTCCGTCAGGAACAAGTACAGTGTAGCCAGCAGCACAGAGGTTTGATGCCATGAGATCATGGTTTTCTTTTTGGCTACTCCAGCCATGGTAGTGGATTACTGTACCCAGTGACTCTACATCCATGGGGGTATAGTAAATGGCAGGAATCTCTCCTATCTCCACTCTTTTCTTTTCAACTCTTGATCGACAAAGCATGTTCATCTCCTTAATTCATGCGAAGAAGCAGTTTGTTATAGCTTTTGACAAAGACAACAGCGAGGACTGCTGGAATGATCAGCTGGCTTAAGATAATGATCAGCGCAGGCAGGAGAATATCCCCAGCGAGAATGCGATCCATCCTTTTGTAGAGGATAAAGCCAATCAGTGCTAAATAACCCCAGCTTAACACCATCCCTAAAAAGACGTTGAAGTTTTGCTTCATGGCTTCTTGGGGGTTGTCCCAGTTGAGTTTTGGTTTTACCACATCAATCATAAGCCCCAGCATGGAGACAAAGATTCCCGAAAGAAGGCTTCCAAGAAGCAATCCAAGATAAAAAGGCGCTGGTGGCTTGATCAAAAGCACGAGAAGGAGAACGGGTGTTAGGATGATCATTTGAATGATCAGTCCTGAACCTACTCTTCCTAGAAGCTGTTCTATGCCTCGAATAGGCAGTGTTTGCATCAGCCAAATATTCTTACCTTCTCTTGAAAAGGTGGTTGTATTGGGTGAACCGATGGATCCCATAAACATACCAAGTACAAGACCAATGGCAATCCCACCAAGAACATACTGTACACGATCTAGGGGGAGATAGCTCCATACACCCCTTGCAACCTCAAGAAGATGGTTCATGCTTTGTCCACTGCGCAGATAGTTAGGAAGAATCAAGATCAGCGGGAAAATGATCCCTCCACTGAGAACATTAAAGGCATAGAGTGGTGTTCTAAAGATATCGCTCAGTTCTTTTTGGAGAATTCTTATCCAAACAGGACGTACTTTGTTGTTTCCTTTTGCTCCCCTTGCTTTTTTCCTTTGACCTACGCTCTTACTTTCTAACACACTACTGATCATCAGTGGTGAAGCGAGTTTTGTCAGAAGATAGATTAGTGCAACGGAGAGCACAAGACTCAGTGCAAAGTAGAGAAATCCCTGTAAGGTGGTGCTGTTTTCCATGGCATAAAGCAGTGCTTTGACCTGGGGAAAAGCAGGCAGAATTTTGTTGATCAATCCTTGGGAGCCTTTGGCCACAAGATCTAGAGTGGCATCGGGATTCTCGTAATTGATTTGGCTTTGGAAGAAAATGTTAACGCCAATAGAAAGGGCTAAAACGAAAAAGAGCCCTAAAAACTGAAGGATGTTTTTCGCTTTTGGGAGTTTCCCTACCCATTTCATGATGAGAATCAAGATAAAGCTCAGCATGGTGATGATGCTAAGGGAAACGAAGAGAATCCCCATCAGTCCATAGAGATAGTAAAGTATACCGCTCTTTTCTTCAATTCCGTATTTGATCATCACTGGAATGACTGTAATGACACCAAAAAAGAGCGTACTAAAGCTAATGGCAAGGAGTTTACTGCGAAGGATATTTTCCTTTCGAATGGGCAGGCTCATCAAGGTCTCTACATCTCTACTGAAATAGATCTTACTGAGAATGTAGGGAACAGTAAAGAAAATCAAAATCATGATAAAGCTTAAAAAGCCCAGCGCAAGAAAACCTCCAGGCTGACCGATTGCTTTATAGGCATCGTAAAGACTTAGGATCGGCTTTGAAAACATCCACAGATAAAAAGCCATAATGGCCCAAGCTAAGGGCTGTAGAAGAGCTTTATTGCGGAGTTTCTTATCTTTTAATGCTGCTGAAGGACTCGTAAGAAGGGGATAATCCGTGAGCAGATCTTTTTTTACAAGGACCAGGAGCTCTTTCATTCTGTCAGCTCCAAGAAGATACGCTCAAGACTACCTTCGTCCTCTGCCTGCTTTTTGATTTCCTCTAAGGTACCAATAGCAATGATCTTACCTTTGTTGATGATGGCAATGCGATCACAGAGTTTTTCTGCAACTTCCATGACATGGGTAGAGAAGAATACAGCCTTACCTAGATCACAGCGCTCACGCATGAGTTCTTTCAATCTAAAGGAACTCTTTGGATCGAGACCCACCATAGGCTCATCCATAATCAGTAGATCTGGATCATGTATCAGTGCCCCCATAAGCGCAATCTTTTGCTTCATCCCATGGGAATACCCAGAGATAAACTGATCAAGATCTGCGCTCATTTCAAAGAGATCACCATAGGTAGAGATTCGCTTCTCCCGATCTTCTTTGGAAACACCATAGACATCGGCGAGGAAGTTGAGGTATTTTCTTCCCGTCAGTTTGTCATAAAGCTCAGGATTATCAGGAAGATAGCTAAAGAGCCTCTTGCTTTCAATGGGCTTTTCACGGACATTAAGACCATTGACTTCAATGGTTCCTTGGTCTTGAGCAAGAAGTCCAACAATCATTTTGATGGTGGTGGTTTTTCCAGCACCATTGGGACCGAGAAATCCAAAGATTTCTCCTTTATGTACCTCCAGACTAATGTTATCTACAGCCGTCTTTGTCCCAAAGGTTTTGGTGACATGTTCAATGTGAATCATCTTCTTTCCTTTCTAAAAGTAGATTGAGCTTTAAGTCTGTTTATTGTAATATAACAACAAAGAGTATCTCAAGGAGACTACGATGAAAAAAACACTCATCTTCATCATCCTTCTCTTTGCACTTGTGCTAGGGTTGAATGTGTTGTTTTACTATATCTATTTCCCAGGTTCCACAGTAGATGGGAACACTGTTTCATGGAACTTGCGTCCAGAGGATAGACATGAACCAATGGATAAACAGCTCTTTTTCACCTCAGAAAAAGTGTCGCTTCATGAGGAAGTTACACCTAAAGGGTTCTTCTCCTATAGCTATCAACTCCCCAAAAAACAACTGTTTACTCTATACCCCCTTCATCTAACAACAAAAAGGGAAATCGTCTATGATGAAGGAAAACTTACACAGAATGTAGATCGAGTCATGGAGAATCTACCCAAAAATCAAGAAGCTAAAGATGCTCATCTTTCCCTTAAAAATGGGGAAATCATCTTAGAGCCTGCCAAGAGACAAATCTCTCTACCAGATCTCAAGGGACTCACTGCTCTTGCAAAGGAAAGCATCGCCAAGGGGAAGTTTGAACTTTCGCTAGATGCTTACTTTAGTGAACCTAAGGTTCCTTCCAGTGAGCTTCGCCTCATTGCCAATGACTGGAAAAAAAGGCATCTTCTCTGCAAAGATTATTCATGGAACCTAGAGGGGAAAGAGTACCTCTCTCTGTTCAATGCCGACTTTACGTTAAACAAAGCAAAGGCGACGAAAGTGTTCAAGGAATACTTTGATGAAGAGGACGGAGGAAACACCATGTGGATGGTGAATCAAGAGGACAGTCTTCCCATCTTTCTAAAGGCCCTTGAAGAAAACGAAACCACCTGGGAGCCAAGCTACATGCGTGTCAGTCGAACACCCGATGCAGACTATGCGCTTCACAATGGAATTGCCGTATCCCTAAACCGCCAATGGCTATGGCTGTATCGTGATGGCAATGTCGTCTTTGAAGCTCCTGTGATTACTGGCAATCCCAATAAAGGCTACGGTACTCACAGAGGCTATTGGAGCATCCTTTCTATGGATACCAACACCCGCCTAGTCAACACCAATCGCGAAGGATATTCCTATGATGTCCCCGTACAATTCTGGATGCAGATTAACAATGAAGGGATGATTGAAGGAATCCACGACGCAGACTGGCAGTGGGCATTTGGTACAGACCACTACCTCTATGGAGGTAGTCATGGTTGCATTAATCTCCATCCCCAAGACATGGCAGGCCTCTACTATCAGTGTTGGGTAGGCATGCCTGTTTGGGTGTATTAAGAGACCTCTGTTATAGTTATTATATAACACGCAGTTCTGTTGTCAAGTCAGCTTTTTCGGGCAATGTGTGATTTGTGATGATAAAAAAATGCGTTTATCGCTTTAAAGGTAGAAAGGAAGGAAAAAACTTATGAAACTAGCTTTTTTAATCCCTCACGAACTTAAGGAGTTAGTTCACCAAGTAGAAAAAGAAAAAAGCGACCAGCTTTCTATTTTTGAAGTCTCCATGAACGAGTCTATTTCCATTGCTAATAGCCTCACCGCTCAAGCATACGATGCCGTGATTGCACGTGGTGGAACGAAAAAACTTTTAGAAAATCTTAATTTAGACTTCCCTATTGTTGAAATCCCTTTAACCGAGGTGGATTTTCACCACGCTTTAGAAAAAGCAAAATCACACAAAGAGCCGTTTGCCGTTCTGTTATTCCCCAATATGATTCAACCCTTTATGAACTATACAAAAATTAAGGGGGAAGAAATCCTTCATAAAATAGTCCAATCAGAAGAAGAAGTTGGCAGAGTCATAAGAGAACTTACTTCTCTTGGTTTCAACACCTTTGTTGGTGGTGGCGTACTCAATACATTTCAACCACTCTACCCTAAAGCGAATTTTGTGGTTTTAACGTCCAGTCTTGGTTCAATAAACAAAGCCTTCAAAGAAGCAAAAAACCTTGTTAGAGCCATACATGAAGTTAAATTAAGCAGAGAAAATCTTCATGTGTTAATGGAAAGTTCAAGGGAAGGAGTATTTAGCATCAACCGCAAGGGGATGATTTCATTCTTTAACCAAAAAGCACTCCATTTTATTCCCATTTTGAATAAAAGAGAAAATCTTCTTGATGAGCTGTTTATTTCCAAAGATACGATCGAGGAACTCTTTCTCAAAGAACGCATTATTCACAATGAAATCTTTACATTTAATAATCGGCAAGCCATGGTGAGCGTTTATTCCATACCTTCCATAGGTGAAGTCGAACAACTTATGTTTGTTCTAAGTGATCTCGACCATGTCCTTGAAATGGAACTCTCACTTCAAAAAAAGCGAATTAAGGAAGGTCATGTCGCCAAACATCAATTCAGTGATATCTTGGGAATCAGCTCATCGCTAAAACAAAGTGTTTCAATTGCTGAAAATTATGCGAACCACGATTCCACTGTTCTCATTTATGGAGAAACAGGAACTGGAAAAGAAGTTTTTGCTCAAAGTATCCATAATGCGAGCCGTAGAAGAGAAAAACCATTTGTCGCAGTAAACTGCGCTGCGCTTCCAGAGAGCCTTTTGGAAGCAGAACTCTTTGGTTATGGTCCTGGGGCCTTCACAGGTGCATTGAGCCAAGGAAAAAAGGGACTCTTTGAAACTGCCCAAGGAGGTACGATCTTCTTGGATGAAATTTCAGAAATGAAGCCCTCGTTACAAAGCAGACTTCTTAGAGTCATTGAAGAAAGGTCTGTAGTACCCCTTGGAACCCGAGAGGTCATTCCACTCAGTGTACGAATTATTGCCGCTACAAATCGATCTTTAGACAAAATGATTGAGGAAGGTAACTTCCGAATGGATTTGTTCTATCGATTGCACGTGTTAAGTCTTCATCTAAGTCCCCTGCGTGAGAGACCACAAGATATTGAAGTGCTCTTTCATTTCTTCAATAAAGATTTGGCACAAAAAATGGGAAGAAATCCCCTTAAGATATCTCCTGAAGTCATGAATCTGCTGAAGACAAATCAATGGAAAGGCAATATACGCCAACTGAAGAACTTTACAGAACGCATTCTTGTCTTGTGTCAACAAAATGAATTAGATAAAGAATGGCTAGACAAATATGTACTAGCCCTAAATAATGATCATCTCTTTTCCCAAGGAACACTTCTAGAAGATGAAGAGAAAAAACTCATCTATAAGACCCTTGAAGAGTGTGATGGGAATAAAACCAGAGCAGCAGAAATTCTCGGAATCTCAAGAAGCACACTTTGGCGAAAAATCAAAAGCGATTCATAAAGAGACGCTGTGTTTCAAAATAGAACATGATATTTTGTGAATACAACTAAATCCCATGAAACTTCAAAGGACTATGCCACTTTTTTAGCGGCATAGTCTTTGCTTTAACATACATATATCAAAAGGAGTAAAAAATGATCGATTTAAGAAGTGACACAGTATCACAACCTACCCCTGCAATGAGGGAAGCAATATTCCATGCTAAAGTAGGCGACGATACACTACGTGATGATCCCACTGTCCTTAGATTAGAAGAAAGAATGGCTTCAATGCTCGGAAAAGAAGATAGCGTCTTTATGGCATCAGGAACAATGGCCAATCAAGCCGCTGTCATTAGCTTTGGAGAAAGAGGCGACGAAATCATTTTGGGTGAAAACTCCCATCTTTTTAATCTGGAAAGTGGAGGACTTTCAGCCAACGCACAACTACAACCACAACTCATTAAATGCGAGAAAGGAGTTTATAATTTAGAAGAGATCGAAAGCAAAATCCGTAAATGTGGAGTGCAGTTTTCTAAAACAGCGCTCATTTCCATTGAAAATACCAATGATCTAAACGCAGGATATGTCGTAAAACGTCAGCACATTGAAGAAATATCGAAGTTAGCAATGCGATATCAACTTCCACTCTATGTTGATGGCGCAAGACTCTTCAATGCTGCGGTCGCCCAAAACCTTCAGCTTCACGAAACAATTCCTGGCGCAGCTGCTGTGATGGTCGCATTTACAAAAGGACTTAGCGCTCCCTTTGGCGCCATATTAGCTGGAGACAAGAGCTTTTGCGAAGAAGCCAGAAGGGTCAAACAACGCCTAGGAGGTGGGTTCCGTCAAATAGGCTTTATGGCAGCACCTGTGTTGGTGGCCTTAGACACCATGATTCCCCGAATCAAACAAGATCACGAACTCGCTCAGCTTCTTGCAAATGAATTAAAAACCTATCCCTTAGGCATCGAGCCAGAAAATGTACATACAAATATTGTACACGGACACTTCGATGAAACCGAATCCTATGCTGACTATCTCAAGAAAGCATCCATCTTGATAAAAGTAACAACCAAAAACAGCTTTAGAATGGTCACTCACAACGGGATAGAAGAGGAAGACGTCAGGGAGGTCATTAGAGCAACCGACCGATATTTTAATAGGAGGTAATTTTGAATACAAGGGCATTATTACAAATTCCAGGACCAACCAATTTACCCGAGAGAGTGAGACTCGCAATGGGCGCTCACATGGTCAATCACCGAGGTGCGTACTTTACTCAACTCTTAGAGGAAACAAGTCAATCTTTAAAGAGAATTTTCCAAACCAAAGGCGACATCCTTTTCTTTCCCTCCTCAGGAAGTGGAATTATCGAGTCCGTCATTGTAAACCTCTTTTCTAAAGGCGACAAGATCCTCGTAGCTTCAAATGGTCTTTTCGGAGAAAGAGCAGGCATCATAGCCAAAGAACATGGCTTAGAACTCGTTGAAGCAAAGCTGCCTTGGGGAAAACAGGTAAACTTTGAACAGATCAAAGAAATCCTTCTCTCTGACAAAGACATCAAAGCAGTCTACTTACCACAAAACGAAACCTCTACAGGCGTTGAAAATAATGTCGAGAGCATAGGAAAAGGACTTAAGGAGATCAACCATAAAGCCCTTCTCATTGTTGATGTGGTCAGCTCACTTGCCATCCTCCCATTCCACATGGACAAATGGGGAGTCGATGTTGCTATAGGTGCATCACAAAAGGGTTTGATGCTTCCTCCCGGTCTAGGAATCGTGGCATTAAATCAAAAAGCGTGGGACTATGTAGATGCTTCTAACGTACCAAAATGGTATTGGAACTACAGACATATTCTCCCTAAAGAGGGCGAGTATCAATTGCCCTATACCCCTCCAACCGCTCATTTTTTTGGCCTTAGAGAAGCCACACAAATGATTGAAGAAGAAGGTCTTGAGGAACTTTGGAAAAGACACTCCGAAATCGCTACAATGACAAGGAAGGTCGTCACGAGCCTTGGACTCAAATTAGTAGCTGACGAGGGCACGGATAGTGATGCCGTCACAGCAATCTATCTCCCCGAGTCGATCACTTGGCCAAAACTAAACGCTCTTATGCAAGAAAAATATAATATCACGCTAGGCGGAGGACTCCAACGATTAAGTGGTAAAGTTTTTCGTATCGGTCACATGGGATACATATCTAAATTGGATATGGCATCAATTCTTCTTGCCCTAGCAAAATGTTTACATGACCTTGGCTATGATGTACCCCAATCCACCCTTGAGGTGATTTTTAGAGAATTATAACGGAATTTATTCTATCGGAAACGGAGGAGTTCACTTGAAATATTTGTTTAAAAATGGTCGACTCGTTGACCCCGCTAATCATCTTGATGGAAAGTACGACGTACTCATCGAGAACGGTGTCGTCGCTAAAGTCGACAGAACAATCACAGATCCAGAAGCCATCGTAGAAGACGTTAAAGGTAAAATCATTACTCCTGGTTTTGTTGAAACCCACGCACACATAAGAGACTTCAACGAACCACATCGAGACAATTTCTATTCTGCATCTTGCGCAGCGATTTGCGGTGGTTTTACTTCAATCTGTGTAATGCCCAATAGTGATCCCGTAGTAGACACACCAGAAATGGTCAAAGCCGTCAACAAAAGAGCTCGCGAATCGGCAGTTACACGAATCTATCCTATGGCAGCTTTAACCAAAGGTAGACTCGGGGAAGAAATTGTCGATATGAAATCCCTAGCAGAAGCAGGAGCAGTCGCTTTTTCCGATGATGGTAACGCCATTAAAGAAGCCACTATGATGAGAGAAATTCTCGAAAAAACTAAAGAGATTAATCGAGTCGTTTGTCTTCACTGTGAAGATAAAGCGTATACGGGAAACGGAATTGTTAATCTTGGTCCACTGAGCGATGAAATGAATCTTCCTGGCATCTCTTCAGTCGGCGAAGATATTGAAATCGCAAGAAACTTAATTATCCAAGAAGAAATTAATGGACACATGCATCTTTGTCACTTAGGAAGCGAAAGATCTGTTGAACTAGTGCGTTTCTTCAAGCAAAGAGGAGTTAATTTCACTTGCGAGGTAATTCCCCATCAATTTAGTAAAACCGAGCAAATCGTCAAAGAAAAAGGCGTATGCGCGAAAGTTAAACCACCCTTCCGTGGTCAAAAAGATATGTTGGGACTTAGAAAAGGTTTAACTGACAAACTTATCGATACAATCGCCTCAGACCACTGTCCCTATGCCGAATACGAGATAACAAAAGGCATAGATGGCACAAATCTTTTCGGAATTGCAGGCTTTGAAACCACCTTACCAATGGTCCTTGAAATGGTAAGACAAGGCTACACTGATCTTAGTTATGTAATTCGTTGCCTATCAACAAACCCAGCAAAAATCATGAGAATTCCCGAAAGAGGTCATCTATCCATAGGCGCAGACGCAGATCTAAACATTATTGATCCTGATGTTGAATGGGTGGTAACAAAGGACACCTTACACAGCAAAGGAAAAAACAATCCCTATCTAGGCGAAAAAGTACGAGGAAAAGTCGTTCTGTCTATGATAGGCGGAGAGATTGTTTGTAGAAATTGGGACATACTAAAAGAAGTCGAAATCCCTGGTCCAAATCCAGAAAAACAATTCTATTAAAAGAAAAGGTGGTTATTATGTTTAATCAAAAGAAAAAGTCCGTAGCATTCATACTTATTCTCGTACTCCTACTATCCGCTTTTAGCGGATGTGGTAAAACAAACACAAACGCTTCAGAACAACCAACACCAAGCACAGATGGAAAACACGAAGTCGTCTACAAAATCAACTGTACACAAGCAGTGGATCTTTTTGAAGGACATCAAAAAAAGTTTGCCGAAGAAGTCACAAGATTATCCAACGGTAGAATCGGCTTCGAGTTTATCCCCACCGGTTCAATCGGAAGCAGCACCGAATGTCTTACCGCTTGTCAAATGGGAACATTAGATTTTGTCAACGGCGGATCAGACGAACTGGGATCCATTGTTCCTAACTCCGACTGGGCCCAACTTCCATTTTTTATCACTAGTCACGAACAAGCCGATGAAGTCTACATAAATGGCTTTATTGGAGAATTTGCTGACAAACAATACGCTGAAAGCGGACTTGTTTCGGTTAGCCGTATTGATAACTCATTTAGAACACTAGGAATAAAAAGCAAAGAAATCACTGGAAGCGAAGATCTTAAAGGACTACGCATCCGTGTTCCAAATCAACCCTTGGCTCTCAGAATGTACGAGCTCATGGGAGCACTCCCCGTAGCAATAGCAGCCCCAGAAGTTCTTATGGCACTTGAGCAAGGAACTGTAGATGGAGCAGATAACGCTATTTTGTTGTTTGATAAATTCCACCTTTATGACTCCTTCAACAGCATTGCACTTTTAAACTATGGCTTTGGAACTGTTAATCTCTTTTGCTCTGGAAAGACTTGGGAAACCATGAGCAAAGAGGATCAAGACATTATGAAAGAAGCAGGGAAAATTGCTAGAGAGTGGTATACCGAACAATTACTCAAGCAAGAAGCCGAACTGATTCAAAGAGCAAAAGACGAAGGAAAACATATTGTTGAACCAAACGATCAGTGGAAGGCAGAAATGTATAAAAATGCAGAGGTTATCTGGAAAAGTGCTTTAGAGTCAGGAAATTACGACGAAACATTTATCAAAAAACTTTACGAACTTTATCAGTCCAATACGAAATAACAAAGAGTAGGCACTTGGCGAGATCGAGACTCTCTATCTCGCCAAGGCTATGGAGGTACCCCGTGGAAAACAATGCATTTCATACCGCAGCTAGAGCACTTATGAAAATAAACAAATTTGTTTATTCCATAGAAAAAATCATAGGAATGATACTGATGTACGGTCTTGTTATTATTTTATTTATTAATGTCCTCTTTCGATTTGTGCTATTTATTCCCAGCGCATGGGCAGACGAACTATCTCGCTATACATTTACTTGGTTAGTTCTTATTGGAGCATCAATTGCCATGTATAACTGGGAACACATTGATATCAACTTGGTTGATACACTTATTGAAAAATGGGTCAAAGGGGATCATAAAAAGAAAGAAATGGTACTGTCACGCGTTAAGAAATCAGCTGTTGCCATCTCAATTGGTTATTTAATTTATCTAAGTATCCTTTACGCAAAATATTTAAGCCAAATTGCTACCCTAGGGACCAAGTCCATGTTTCTAGGCTGGGGATTAACTGTCCCCATGAGTTCGATCCTTGTCTGCTCAATTCTAATGGCATTCCACGGCATTTGCTATCTGATCATTCCAGAAGAAATCAGAAGAGAGGTGGGTGGACTATGCTAACTTTATTAATCTTTTTAGGACTGTTTTTTGGGCTTGCTCTTCTACTAAGAGTACCTGCAGCATTTAGTATGGGAATTGGTGCAGCCGCAGCATTCTCCTTCAACGCTTTTGACACTTCACAAATGAGTCAAGCTATGTACAACCAGTTGGATAGCGTTCCCTTTATCGCGATCCCTCTATTTATTTTGGCTGGTGCAATTATGGAGCAAGGAGAAATATCAGAGTCTCTCATTAACTGGGTTAAGTTTTTTGTAGGAAAAATACGAGGCTCATTAGGCATGGTTACCATCATCGCTTCTACAGCTTTTGGAGTTATTACTGGCTCAGCTATGGCTACAATTTCTGCAATCGGTCGCATTATGGGCCCTTCTCTTGAAAAAAGTGGATATACAAAACCTTACATCGGCGCACTCCTGGCCTCTTGTGGCTTTTTGGGAATCATGATTCCACCTAGCATCCCTGGTATTATGTATGCCAGTGCATCAGGCCAAAAAACCTCTGAAGTATGGTTGTCCACCATCGGCCCCGGTCTTTTATTCGTCATCCTATACGTCATTATCAACTATATGAAAGTAGGGCGTTTTGAAATAAAAGACACGTCACCAAAAATGGCGCCACTGGTTTATATGAAAAAAGCAGCAGTAAGCACATGGCAAACCCTACCCGCTATTTTTATGCCTGTAGTTATCTTTGGTGGAATCTATTCCGGCGCCTTTACTGCTACTGAAGCAGGTGCCATTACATGTACTTATGGACTTGTTTACTTAGTCGTCAAAGCTCTAATGAAAAGATCCGACGTCAAAATAAACTCTCTGTATCAAGCTGCCGTTTCCGCTGCCATCTCCACAGGGACCGTTTGTATTTTGGCTGCTTTTGCAAACTCTGCAGGCCGTGTCATTACATTAGCTGGTGTATCTGCAGAAATGACAAAATTCGTCACCGAAAACATCGGGAACAAGTACTTCTATTTATTGCTTGTTAATGTAATCTACCTTTTTGCAGGCACATTTTTAGAGTGTAATTGTGCAATTTTGATCCTTGTACCTCTTCTCCTCCCCCCTGCAAGAGCCCTAGGCATAGATCCTATTCACTTTGGATCTATTACATTGGTGAATTTGAGCGTAGGTAATTTAACACCTCCCTTTGCCCAAGGTATCTTTATGTCTTCTAAAGTAGTCGGGGCCTCTTTTGTTGAAATTGTAAAAGAAATATGGCCATTTTTGATTGCAGCATTGGTTGTTATAGGCATCGTAACGTATTTACCTGCTTTATCACTATTTCTAGTTCGATAAAAATCACTACACGAAGGAAGGAACGAGTATACTCGTAAAAATAATATGATTTTCGATAAACTAACGAATGCCCATTTATATTATGGGCTAGGAAAAAAATTCGAAGAGGCTCTTCGCTTCTTACAGTCAACTGACTTTAACTCACACCCAACAGGGCTTTTCTCGATAACAATCAATGGCAACGAAACACCTTATAAAGTGAAGCACTATACAACAAAAGCCCCTGAAGATTGCCATTTAGAAAAGCACGAAAACTCTATTGATCTACAGTATGTAGTCAGCGGAAAAGAGTACTTCGGATATAGCCCGATGGACAAAGACATGATTCGCTGTGGCGATAACCTAAGCGATGATTGCGTCTATTATGAAGATAACGCCAGTCGCGTGCTTTTAAAAGAGGGAATGTTTGCCCTTGCCATGACAGACGATGTTCACATGCCCGAGATCAGAACCAATGATCAAGGGGAAGCCGTTATCAAGGTTGTGGTCAAGATACACCCCTAATCTTCAATAAAGAATAATCAATTGCTAAGCAATAACCCTCGTTGGTTATTGCTTTTTCTATCCCATCAATGATCGTGATTAAAAGATGAGCGTATAGCTATTTCTCTATTTCAGAGCTGCTTAAAGCTCAAATCTTTGTATATGGAGGCATTCCAAGTAACGAACCACATAGCCAACCAAGGAAAAATGGACTTTTTTATAGACTGTTTCATCGACTTTATTCTCTTAGGACAAGAGACACTTCTCAATCTTATCCATAGAAAAAGGAATTATTAGACTTAGCTCTTGAACATATTCAACACGACACTCACCTGTATGTTCTCAAGTGATTATTTAGAAAAAAAGAGCAGATCGTTCATCATTAATCTAGGCAGTTAAAAGGCAGAGAATCCACGTCTCTGCCTTTTACTCCTATACATGCCTAAAGAAGTATTTAGTTCAAAAAATAATCCTCAATTACTCCTATCACATCACTTGTTTCAGTTTCTAGAGCTCTAGTTAATTCTTCGTTATGTTGATATTGCCAAGGCTTCTGGGTTATCAATGTTCTAAACAGCAAATAATCTAGCGTTGTAAAATTTTGTATTACACGTCGATCACGCATATCTGTAAACTCTGCGTATTTTTGCAAAGTAAACGATTCAAACAAAGAGTTCCATATCCACTGAATAAACTCTTCACGAATAAAGTGTGAAATACGAGATTGCCTTATCCTATTAACGAATTGGTCTCCGAATTGGTTCTCCCGCAATGTTTCTAGTTCTCTATCCATGGCATCAAGCTTCCTGATCCTTGCTTTCCATAACAAGACCTCCTCTTTAGACATATCCCCTTGTTGCGCTCTGTTTCTATATGCTAAGCGAAAGAATAACGCAATAATAATCTCATCAAAACCCAAAAACTTTAATAAAAACTCTACTTGTTTATTCGTTAATTCATTACCACTTAGAATCTTGTTAAAGCTACATTGTTTCCATCTCGCTGATGTTAATTCCAAATCCCAATTTGACATAAAGCCTTTCACAAAGCAATTCATCCCATCCGTCTCGTGTTCAACGAGTTCCAGAACACGGTTAAAAAAGACATAGAAATAGATGTATATATCGCTTTCCCCAAAGGTTTCGCCCACTTTCATTAATTGATCAAAAATGCGCGAGAAGTCTTCCTTATAATCTAAGACATCTAAATCTACTTGTTGAAGTGCAGACTCTAAAACCTCAAGTATTTTACTTATACACTCATTTTTTACATGCTTCTCATTCGGGAGCCCACTGCTTCGGAACTGCCGAAGTTCTGGAGAAGCAGACCGATAGATTTCTTGTATCTTCTCTCCTTTTTCTCTGAAAAGCAAATCAAAGTCAAGTAGTCTATCTATATCAGTCGCTGCAAGGTCAAAAAAACTTCGACTCAACTTATGTAGATAACTATTTTCCAGATAGTTCCATTTACCTAAATAATAGCAATTCACATTTTCCAAACGGCTCTTTAAGAGAGAGCTTCTTAACTTAGGAAACCTCAGCAACGAACCTACACCACATAATTTATCAACGTGATTCTTTATCTTGGCGTACATCCCATACATAGCCCAAAATTCTGCTCCATAAAAAATATGTAGGTATTTATCTAACTCTTCTCTGTTATATATACGTTCCCGTGCATAGTCAACATAATGTCGTGTTAATTTCATAAAGTCATTTTGACTTAACCCTTTTCTCTTCGGATTAAAAAACAAAGTTAGATTAAATAGCCGATTAAATAGCTTTTCATATTTTCGTTCAAGATCTTCCTCTATTTCAGATTCAATAGAGTTATCCGATAAATATCCCCGACTTCTGTAAAATCGCCATCCTGACAAATAAACCGCTTCGATTAGAAGCGCAGCAAGAAAGGCACACGTTACAATTGCGATAGCCACCCATAAACTATCAACATAGTTGAATAATTTATCCAATGTTATTCCAGTGTTAAAGAAATATTCCGCCTTAATATAGTGGCCTGTAATCAACTTAAATACAGGTAAAACAATTAAAGTCCATAGGAACAATTTTATTGGAACTTCAGTGAATCTTTTAAACCAAAAGCTTTTATACAAATCCCATCTTTTTTTATTCAGTCCTAAATAATATTGTCCTTTATCTTCAGTATCTGCAGTATTAGCATGGAGGTATGTAACAAGAAAGGTCAATACCGTCACAAGACCCACCGCAAATACAAGCATTTGTTTAGTCTCTAAGTTTAGAGCAAAGGATCTGTTCGATAGAGTCCGTATACTGGTGTAAATTGAGAAATGACCTTT
>CAMFGQ010000017.1 GCA_945950065.1 uncultured Clostridia bacterium | reverse complement strand
AAGCTACGATTCAGTCCAAAATGCTCAATACGGCTAAAGGACCTGCTGTTCATTCGCTTCGTGTTCAAGCAGATAAATATCGTTATCACGAAGAAATGAAAAAAATCCTGGAAGATCAAGACAATCTCGATCTTCGCCAAGCTGAGGTTACGGAACTCATCATTGAGGATAAGCAAGTCAAAGGTGTAAAAACCAAAGGCCTTACCTTTTATGGAAAAGCTGTGATTCTTGCCACCGGGACCTATTTGAGGAGTCTATGCTTTATTGGTCATGAAGTCATTGATTCTGGTCCTAGTGGATTAGCCAATAGTAAACTCCTTAGCCAAGATTTAAAATCTCATGGCATTGAACTACGACGCTTTAAGACAGGAACACCAGCACGAATCCATGGTAAGCATGTCGATTACGATAAGCTGATTCCTCAGTGGGGTGATGAAAGGGTTGTTCCCTTTAGCTTTTTAAATGATCACCTTGATTTCAATGAGATTCCTTGTTATTTGGGTTATTCTAATCCTGAAACACATCAAATTATCCAGGATAACATTGAACTCTCTGCTATGTACAGTGGTCATATAGAAGGAACGGGAGCAAGATACTGCCCCTCAATAGAAGACAAAATAACACGCTTTGCTGGGAAAGATCGTCATCAGCTCTTCCTTGAACCTGAAGGAGAGAACACTCATGAACTGTATGTTCAGGGTATGAGTACCTCCCTCCCAGAAACCATTCAGGAGGAGTTTCTCTCTTCCATAGAGGGTCTTGAGAAGGTCAAAATCATGAGACCCGGTTATGCCATTGAATACGACTGCATCGATCCAAGAATTCTCAAGTTATCTCTGGAGAGCAAAGAGATAGAGAATCTCTTTTTTGCAGGACAAATCAATGGTTCCAGTGGTTATGAAGAAGCAGCAGCTCAAGGGCTCTTGGCTGGCATCAATGCTCATCTCAAGCTAGAGGGTAAAGAACCCTTGATCCTTGGGAGAGATGAAGCCTATATCGGAGTCCTGATCGATGATCTCGTTACCAAGGGTACCAATGAACCCTTTAGAATGATGACTTCCCGTGCAGAATACCGTCTTGTTCTTCGTCAAGACAATGCAGACTTCCGCTTAACGCCCAAAGGGATAGAGGTGGGTCTCGTTGAGGAAGAGCGAAAAAATCGACTTGAACAGAAACAGAAGGCCTTTGATGAAGAAATGGAAAGACTCAATCTGACAAAACTGCCACTGGAAGAGATCAATCCCTATTTGAAAGAAAAAGGGGCAGGAGAATTGCATTCCACACCTACGCTTCATCAACTGTTAAAACGCAGTGATATGAGCTATGAAGACTTTGAGATCCTCGGTGTAGCAGGATCTGCTTCAGCCGAAGTGCGCAACATGGTTGAAATCGAAGTGAAGTATAAGGGATACATCGATAAGCAGATGCGTCAGGTTGAGCAGTTTCGAAGCCTAGAGGCTAAGGTGCTACCTGAAGATTTGGACTATCTAGAAATAGATAATCTTCGCATCGAGGCAAGACAAAAGCTACAGCAATTGCGCCCCTTAAATTTAGGACAAGCTTCACGCATTAGCGGTGTCAGTCCTGCTGACATTACGGTCCTTCTTATCTATCTGGAAAAAAGGAGGCGAAGTGGAGAAGCTTAGATTAGGAATGAGCCAAGAACAGATTACTAAACTCAGGCGTTTCCAAGAGATGGTGCTAGAGAAAAATAAAGTCATGAATCTAACTGCCCTAACAAGCGAGAAGCAGTTTTACCATAAACATTTTGAGGATAGTTTAAAACTCCTTGACTATCGGCAGCTTCAAGGAAAGATACTTGATCTAGGTACGGGCGCTGGCTTTCCAGGGATTCCTCTAGCGATCCTCTGTCCAGAGGTAGAATTTCTTCTTTTGGATTCCCTGCAGAAAAGAATCAACTTCTTACATGAGGTGGTAGAAGAACTGGCTCTTCCCAATGTAACCTTGCTCCATGCACGAGCTGAAGATGCAGCAAGAACTGAGCTTAGGGGTAGCTTTGATGCTGTTGTGACAAGGGCATTAGCAGCTCTTCCAGTCCTTCTTGAAATTACCATTCCCTTTTTAAAAAAAGGAGGTTCTCTCTATGCATATAAGGGAGAAAAGGTGCAAGAAGAACTCGATCAGTCGACAAAAGCTTTACGAGCATTAGGAGCAGATGTAGTAGAACTTCACACTTACTCCATTATGGGGGATGCACACTGTATTCTAGAAGTAAAGAAAGTCAATCATACTGCACCCTCCTATCCTAGAAAGCCTCATCAAATCGCTAAAAAACCACTTTAAGAACAAATAATAGGTCTGAATACAGAAAAGATCTTCTAAAGCTATGCTTTCTTTAGCCAAAGGAGATCTTTTTTGGTACAATGACTAAAGAGGTGAACTATGTCAAAGGTGGTAGCGCTATTTAATCAAAAAGGTGGTGTGGGTAAAACCACAGTCACCATCAATCTGGCAGTAGGCCTTGCCAGAAGAAAGAAAAAGGTCTTGGTGGTGGATCTGGACCCACAGAGCAATACCACCAGTGGTTTTGGACAGGAAGCATCAGATAAGGGAAGTATTTATGAGCTCTTTCATGGAGAGGTGGAGGCTCAGGATATCCTTCTTTCTTTGGAGAAGAACTTAGATATCCTTCCTTCATCTAGAGATTTGGCTGCTTTCTCTTTAGAAAGTGAGGGTAAAGACCCAATGCTTCTAAAGAATAAGCTTCAAAACATCAAGAAGGACTATGATTATGTTTTATTAGACTGTCCCCCTTCTCTTGGACTTCTCTCTGTCAATGCACTTGTCGCTTCAGATACGGTACTGATCCCCATTCAGTGTGAATACTATGCACTGGAAGGACTCTCTCAGCTCATGGAAACCATCGATATGATGCAACGAGGATTAAACCCTACTCTAGAAGTGGAAGGTGTGCTTCTTAATATGGTGGACAAGAGAAACAACTTAACCAAGGATGTAGCTGCAGAGGTTCGAAATTTCTTCAAAGACAAGGTATACAATACCGAGATTCCAAGAAATGTGCGTTTAGCCGAAGCACCCAGCTATGGAATGAACATTTATGACTACGACAGCCTATCCCGTGGCTCCATGAGCTTTAAGAGATGGGTGCGCGAATTTATTAAAAGGAGTGAAACATGGCAAAAAAGGGAGGATTAGGAAAGGGACTTGAAGCCTTACTAACGACGAGTCCACAGAAGGATACTCTTCGAGTTGAATCTCTACCTCTAGATGAGATTAAGCCCAATCCTGCTCAACCCAGGAAGGACTTTGATGAGGATCGATTGCTAGCACTGACCCAATCCATAGAGGATCATGGTGTTCTTCAACCGATTGTTGTCCGACGTGTAGCTGGCGGTTATGAGATTGTTGCAGGCGAAAGACGTTATCGCGCAAGTCGCCAAGCTGGATTAAAGGAAATACCTGCCATTGTTCGTGATCTAGAAGAAATCACTCAGGCTAAACTGGCCATGGTCGAAAACCTCCAACGAGAAGATCTAAACATTGTTGAAGAGGCTCAAGGATATGAAGCTTTACTGGAAGAGTATGGTCTAACCCAGCAAGAACTATCGGACCAAGTGGGAAAAAGCAGAGTCCATATTAGCAACAGTATACGCTTATTGGGCCTTTCTCCCAGTATTCTTAATCAACTAGAAAAAGGAGAACTGAGTGCTGGTCATGGTAGAGCTTTGCTTATGTTCCCTGAAGAAAGACGTGAAAAGATTGCAGAACTCGCGATTAAAGAAGGTCTTTCGGTTCGTGCTCTTGAATCCATGAGTAAGCGCACACGTCCCGTAGATGGTATCCCAAATCCACCAAAGGATCCCCATGTTGTTGACATGGAGAAACGGTTAAGTGAGGCACTTGGCACTAAGGTAGCTATTTCCATGGGTAAACGAACCAGTAAGCTGGAGATCACTGTTTATAGCCGTGAGGACTTAGAAGGTATTTTAGACAAATTACTATAAATGTTTCACGTGAAACATGTGGAAGTGTAGACGGATGTTTCACGTGAAACAAAAGAGAGGTAAACATGGGACTAAACGATCGTCTTAAGACCACCAGGGAAGTAGCCCTAACAAATAATGAGAAAGAAGTCTTGCTCGTATGCTTTGCGATTGGAATAATGCTTCTTTCTCTTCTATTTAATAGTCCGAAAGAAATTTTTGAAGGATTTCTGATTATTCTGACATCAAAGAGTAATCTGATCACGGACTATATGGCCTTAGCAAATCCAGGAGCTACTTTTTTCAATGTAGGCTTTATAGGTCTTTTCTCGGTAATCCTGATCCATCGAAGTGAAGCACATGTATCAGGAGCAACGCTGGCTGCACTATTTACCATGATGGGCTTTGCCTTCTTTGGAAAGAATCTAGTCAACTCCATTCCCATCACACTAGGTGCCTTTATTTATTCTAAACTCAGTCGCCAACGCTTTAATGCAGTCATCCTTTCTGCTTTTTATGGAACGGGTCTTGCCCCCCTTGTCAGCGAATTGGCTTTTGCTATGGGCTTACCTCTATGGCACGGATTGTTGGTATCCTATCTTACAGGAATTAGTGTAGGTATTGTTTTTCCTATTCTATCCTCAAGATTTCTTGCTTTTCACGCTGGCTACAACTTGTATAATGGGGGCTTTACAGCCGGGGTCATTGGGATGTTAAGTGTTGGTTTACTGCGGATGTTTGGCCTTGAAGTTGAAACTGTGGATATCATTTTTAGAGAACATAATTGGAAGTTATTTTTCGTCCTGATGCTTATCTTTTTGGTTATGCTTCTTGTAGGGCTCTATCATCGTCATTGGAGCTTTAAGGGGTATTCGAAACTCCTTAAGCATGGTGGACGCTTGGTAACCGACTTCACGAGTTTTCATGGCTTTGGGTTAACGCTGATCAACATGGCCATTATGGGAATGATTTCTACACTTTATGTTGTGCTCACCAAGGGAACGATTAATGGCCCCATCATTGGAGGTATCTTTACCATTGTCGGCTTTTCTGCCTTTGGTAAACATCCCCGCAATACCCTTCCTATCTTTATAGGAGTCTATTTAGCACTTCTCTTGAATATCTATGACCCTAGGAGTACAGCCTCCACCTTGGGGGCTTTATTTGGAACAACCCTTGCACCGATTGCAGGTCAGTATGGAGTTTTCCCTGGGGTCATAGCTGGATTTTTACACGCAGCCATAGTCAGCAATGTGGGTTATCTACATGCTGGCGTTAACCTTTACAACAACGGCTTTTCTGGTGGATTTATCGCAGCAACACTGGCACCAATTTTTGAAAAAATAGAGGAGGCACGGGATGAGACGAAGAGAACTGTATAAAGCGAGAAAAATGGTCGATGAACTAACAGGCTACTTACTACGCAATCGCATCAAGAGCCTGAGCATCTATCTTGATCTCAATGATGAAAGGGTTCAAATCTCCCTTTGGGGCCAACTGACAGAAGACATTCCTGATTTAGAAGATGTGATTCGATTGATGAATGCAAAGCGTGTACCAGAAATGGAAGAATATTATGAGCATCTTCTGGGAAGTGGTATTGAAGACAATGACATGAATCTTTTAGGTGCAATGGTGGATGAAGCTACCTTTGTTTTGCGGGAAGATCGACTAGAGATCAAGGTAATTCGATATTTATGATGGATGATAGCAAGTACATGGAATTGGCCCTAGAGGAAGCAAAAAAAGCATATGATCTAGATGAGGTTCCCATCGGTGCTGTGGTGGTTTTGGACGGGGAAGTAGTGGGTAGAGGACATAATGAAAAGGAAACACGACAAGATGCCACTGCCCATGCCGAGATCCTTGCCCTGCGCCAGGCCATGGAAAAGCTTGGAGCTTGGAGATTGACAGGTGCAGTTCTTTATGTTACGATTGAGCCCTGTGTTATGTGTGTGGGTGCGCTGATCCAGTCTCGCCTTGCTCGTATTGTCTTTGGAGCCAGGGATAGTAAGTTTGGAGGCGTAGTCAGTCTTCATCATTTAGCAGATGATGCTAGACATAATCACCGCATGGAGTATACTGAAGGTATACTTGCAGATGAAGCAAGAAAATTAATGCAAGATTTTTTTAAAGCTAAGCGATAAGGAGAGGTGACCGAGCGGCTAAGGAGCACGCCTGGAAAGCGTGTAGGGTGTAACAGCCTCGCGGGTTCAATTCCCGTCCTCTCCTCCATTGCCGTGCTAGGCGGGGAGCTAGCGGCCCCTTGTAACCTACAATCCGCTATAGTAGGGCCGAACACCTTTTTGAGGGACCTTGAGGTGGAGCTGCTCTTGGCAAGCACCGATGAAGGATGAGTCCCACGCAATGAAGACTTGCGAACCCCGTCAGGTCCGGAAGGAAGCAGCGGTAAGGAAGACCCTCCATGTGCCGTGGGGGCGCTGATCCCGAGAGAACTACCAAGATAACGTCTGGTTTAAGGTTTCGATGGAGGCGCACGGTTTACATAAAGCTCTTAGGAGCTTTTTTTGTTTAGGAGGTAATGAATGAGACGACTTCTCGCAGGAGCAGTAGTGTTGGGCTACTTTATTAGTAAAAATTTCACAAGACCTATTTTGCGTTTAGTCAATTATCGTGTTGATGACATCATTGAAAAGAAAAACCCTAAAGACATATGGCTGCGTGCACAGGATGGCATCAAGCTCCATGCACGTTACATTCCGGGGGGAGAGGAGCATGTTATCCTGTTACATGGTTATCATTCCAGTCCTTCACGGGACTTTTCAACCATGATCCCCTATTATCTAGAAAAAGGCTATTCCCTTCTTCTACCTGATGTGCGCTCCCATGGAAAAAGTGGAGGAAATCTGATTACCTTTGGTGCTAAAGAAAGCTTAGATGCCAAGCTATGGATAGACTTTTTGGTAGGAAGTGGTGTAAAGCGCATGTTAATTCATGGTGTATCCATGGGTGCAGCCACTACACTGTTGCTTCGAACCTTAGATTTACCCGAAGAAGTTGAACTAATGATTTTGGATTGTCCCTACATAGATGCCTATGACCAGATTTTAGATAGCGCAGGAAAGAAAGGCAAAGTGATGCCAACCATAACGCCACCCTTTTGCTCCCTACTGGGAGTTGTCGGGTTGCAGTTAAAAGAAATACTCCCTTATCAAGGTTTAGGAAAGATTGGTGTACCCATGTTGATGATTCATGGGACAGGGGATCACTTTGTTAAAGCTAGAAATACAGTGAGAGCCTATGTAGACAGTGATGAAGAAAAAGAAATTCATCTCTTTAAGCATGCTCCCCATGCACGCTCCATGAAGATGTATCCAAAGGAGTATAAAGAGGTGGTGGAGAACTTTCTTGCAAAACATAACTTCTTAAGGGAAGACTAGTGGTTTTGAGTCATAAGCAAATGAGTAAGGAGTTGGCTTGTGCCAACTCCTTACCTTTCTAGTTGTACTGTCTGCGTCTTAGGGGGTTTCTTTAAACTCCTCTTTGTTTACATTGATAAAGGCAGGTGTATCCTGAATTTTGTTGATGGAATAGAGATGATCCTTCTCATTGTCGATGTAAACTAGACCATTATTATGAAATTTCAAATACTTTGTGCCTTGCCACTGAAAGCTGTAATAATGTCCTTCTCGATTCTTCAAGGAAGTCTTCACCAAGGGTTCAAATTGATTATAAGCATAGATGGTTAATTCATCGGTAACGACAATGACTTCAACGGGTTTACCTTCTTTGTTTTCTGTTGGGCTGAGTTGATAGGTACCTTGGATGACTTTTGGATCTTCATCCTTCATGAGTTGCCATTTGAGTGAGATGGTGTAGGTGAGTAGAAGGATAATCGCAAGGACATAGATTAATGCCTTCACTTTATCTTTAGTCATGGCAGCCTCCTTCTTGAAGTCCACTGTATTCTTTTGGTAGTAAAAGTATACCCCCTTGAGGATAACTTCTTACAGCAAGGTGGAAAGTAGATGGATAACTGATCTGTTATACGATTAGTATAATAAAATGGTGGTCTCATTTCCCACCAAAATGGATTCTTCAGATGAAAACTGCCTCTTTGGGTATATAATAGAGGTTGAAGCAGATGAAACAGAACCGATGAACCACCGTGTTCATTGTGAATATAAGTTACATAGAGAGAAAGAGAGGAAGACTTGGGTATTTTTGATTTTTTGAAAAAACGCCTTGGCCAAGGAGAAGTACAACGACTTGAAAACGAAGCTGCTCGTGTACAGGAGTATGCACCAGTCATGGAAAAACTCACCGACCAAGAGCTTAGCCATAAAACCGTAGAATTCAAGGAAAGAATAGCACAGGGTGAAAGTCTGGATGATTTACTGCCAGAAGCTTTTGCTGTAGTCTGTGAGGCATCGAAACGTATCCTAGGCATGAGTCCCTATCCTGAACAGATTATGGGAGCCATCGTACTCCATGAAGGCCGCATTGCCGAAATGAAGACAGGAGAAGGAAAAACCTTGGTAGCCACCATGCCTCTCTATTTGAATGCCTTAGAGGGGAAGGGAGCACATCTTGTTACCGTCAATGATTATCTGGCCAGCTACCAAAGCCAGTGGATGGGACGCCTTTATCGTTTTCTAGGACTTAGTGTAGGCTGCCTTACCAATGAACTTCGAGGAGAAGAGCGTAAAGAGCAGTACATGATGGACATTACTTACGGAACCAATAACGAATTTGGTTTCGATTATTTACGTGATAACATGGCGATTTATCAGTCAGCAGTCCTTCAACGTCCTCTCCACTATGCCATTGTGGATGAGGTGGACTCCATCCTCATCGATGAGGCACGGACGCCTTTAATTATCTCAGGGCAAGGAAACAAATCCACAGGACTCTATGGTCAAGCAGAAGGCTTTGCCAGAAGCATTTCTCAGGAGGATGTGGTCATTGATGAAAAAGCCAATACCATTATGCTCTCTGAAGAAACAGGAATGTCCAAAGCCGAGAAATACTTCGGTGTAGACAATCTTTCGGACATGGATAATATGGAGCTTTTCCATCACATCAATCAGTCTATTCGTGCAAGATTTCTCATGAAACGCGATGTAGATTATGTGGTGAAAGATGGAGAAATCATCATTGTAGATGAGTTCACTGGAAGACTTATGCCGGGTCGTCGTTATTCCAGTGGACTTCACCAAGCCATTGAAGCAAAAGAAGGAATTGAGATTCGAAGAGAATCTCAAACCCTGGCTACCATAACCCTCCAAAACTTCTTTAGGATGTACGATAAACTAGCTGGTATGACAGGTACAGCGAAAACAGAAGAAGAAGAGTTTAGAGAAATCTACGGCATGGATGTTGTCGAAATCCCCACCCACCGCCCCGTTATCAGGGATGACTTGGGTGATATTGTCTATGGATATGCAGAATACAAATTCAAAGCCATCTTGGAAGAGATAGCAAGGCGCCATGAAATTGGACAGCCCATCTTAGTAGGTACTGTTTCCATTGAAACCTCGGAGTTTTTATCACGAGAGCTACGCAAAAGGGGAATTCCCCATGAAGTGCTCAACGCCAAGCATCACCATCGAGAGGCAGAAATCATCGCCCAAGCAGGTCGTTTTGGTGCTGTCACCATTGCTACCAACATGGCCGGTCGAGGAACCGACATTATGCTGGGGGGAAACGTCGAGTTTATGCTCAGAAAAGAACTGCGTAAACTGGGCTATGAAGAGGATGTCATCGGTTATGCCCTGAGTCCCTTTGATTATGATGATGCATTGGTCCATGAAGCCAAGGCAAAAATTGAAGAACTAAAGGGAAGCATTGAACAAGAGGTAGAAGAGGAAGCTCAACGCGTGCGAGATGTAGGTGGTCTACATGTATTGGGTACAGAGCGCCATGAATCAAGGCGCATTGACTTCCAGCTTCGAGGTCGAAGTGGTCGTCAAGGAGACCCAGGCTCAAGTCAATTCTTCCTATCCTTAGACGATGATCTCCTGCGTATTTTTATGAGCGACAACGTAGTAGAGACCATGCGCAATCTTGGTTTTGGTGAGGACATGCCCATTCAACACAAAATGCTCACCAAGCGTATTGAAGGCGCACAGAAAAAAGTCGAGGCCAACAACTATGGTACGAGACGCTATGTTCTTCAGTATGACCAGGTCATGAATGAACAACGACGCCATGTTTATGGCAATCGAAATGCTGTATTAAAGGAAGAGAACCAACGAGAAGCCGTTATGGATATGGCAAGGGCCTATGTGGCTGCCTATGTTGATGGTAATCGTGAGTTTTCTCAAGTCGTGAAAGACTGGGATCTGTCCAGTCTTTCCAGCCAACTGAAAAATGTGTTCTTTGAAGATGTAGGCTTTCTTGATCACTTGCCTGATGACATGGGTCCCGATGAGCTACAGAGTTTCCTTCTTGAAAAAATTGAAGACACCTATCAGCAACGCGAAAAGGAATACGGTGAAGATACACTGCGTCAAATCGAGCGAGCTGTCATTCTCACCAGTGTAGACCAGCACTGGATTGATCATATCGATGCCATGGACAGTCTTAAGCAAGGTATTGGACTTCGTGCCATTGGCCAGGTTGACCCTGTGCAAGCCTATCAAATGGAAGGTTTCTCCATGTATGAGGAAATGATTGACTCCATTCAAGAAGAAACCCTACGCATTCTCTTTAAAGCGAATTTCAAGGAGACAGCAAGTCAACGTAAAGATGTTGCCGTCATCACAGGGGAGAGCAGCGGAAGTCAGCCAGCCCCTCAACGAAGAGTGAAAAAAGTAGGTCGAAACCAACCCTGTCCCTGTGGCAGCGGAAAGAAATATAAGCATTGTTGTGGGAGGAATTAAGATGCAAAAAGACCAATATAAACATGCTCTAGCTGAACTTCAAGAAAAATGGATTCAAATCAAGGAGTCTCTTTGACCCGAGTAGTGTAGAGGAACGTCATAAAGAGCTCAATCTCGCTATGATGGAAGAGGACTTTTGGTCAGTCCCTGAAGAAAGCGCAAAGGTACAACGGGAACACAAGTCCCTTGAAAAACAATTACAAGAAATCAAAGATGTAGATGAACTCTTTGAACTCTGTGAATTGACCAGTGAGATGTTAGACTTAGGCGAGGAACTGAATAGAGAGAGTAAACAGTACATCGAAGATCTTACAAGTAAACTCCAAGAGATGGAAGTGGATACGCTACTCTCGGGAGAATATGATCGAAACTCTTGTGTATTTTCCATTCAGGCTGGTACAGGTGGACTGGATGCCCAAGACTGGGCAGAGATGCTTCTGCGCATGTACAGACGCTATATGAGCGATCAAGACTTTGGTGTAAAAGTGATCTCTCTTTTGGATGACGAAGCAGCGGGAATCAAGCATGCCACCCTCCTTGTAGAGGGAGACTATGCCTATGGAAAACTTAAAAGTGAAGATGGCGTGCATCGTTTGGTGAGGATTTCACCCTATAATTCATCAGGAAAACGGCAAACCTCCTTTGCGTCTGTGGAAGTCTATCCCGAAATCGAAGATGAGGGTGAAGAAATCCAAATCAGTGACGATGAACTTAAGATTGATACCTATCGTTCTGGTGGTGCAGGAGGACAACATGTCAACACCACAGACTCTGCGGTGAGGATTACTCACTTACCAACGGGTATCGTCGTACAATGTCAGAATGAACGCAGCCAGATTTCCAATCGTGAAACTGCTATGCGTATGTTACGAAGCAAACTTCTTGAGAAAAAAAGAAGAGAAGACAAAGAAAAACTCAATGAACTCAAAGGAGACTCCAAGGACATTGCTTGGGGCTCACAGATTCGAAGCTACGTTCTCCATCCCTACAGTCTTGTTAAGGATCATCGCACCGGTGAAGAGACCGGCAATGTCAGTGCTGTACTGGATGGTGAAATAGAAGCCTTTATTAAGGCGTATTTACAATGGAACTAGGAGGAAAAGTTGAAAATCATTAAGAATGTTAAAGTCCTTACCATGGAAGGCCCAAAAGAAGTCTATGAAGACCTTGATGTCGGAATTGAAGACGGAAAAATAGTTGCCCTTGGCGAAAACCTAGACGGTGATGAAGTGATTGATGGAGAGGGAAATCTTCTCCTTCCTGGCTTTATGGATGCTCACTGTCATCTTGGTATGTGGGAAGATGCCATTGGTTTTGAAGGGAGTGATGGTAACGAAATGACCTCACCTCTTACTCCCCAACTGCGAGCCATTGATGCCATCAATCCTATGGATCGTACCTTTGCTGATGCACGTAGCGGTGGTGTCACCTCTGTTGCTACAGGACCTGGCTCTGCCAATGTCATCGGTGGTAGCTTTGTGGCACTAAAGACAGCAGGAAAAAGGGTTGATTCTATGATCATCAAAGATCCTGTTGCCATGAAGATTGCATTTGGTGAAAATCCAAAGAGAGTGTATCACGATCAAAGCAAGTCCCCCTCTACCCGTATGGCCATTGCTGCCGAATTAAGAGAAGCTCTCTATGAAGCAAAAAGTTATATGGAGAAAAAGGACGATCAAGACAACGAACCTGATTATAACTTTAAGAATGAAGCACTTCTTCCTGTGCTTCGCAAAGAAATCCCTGTGAAGGCTCATGCCCACCGTGCTGACGACATCTTTACTGCCATTCGCATCGCCAAAGAGTTCGACCTTCTCCTTACTTTGGATCATGTAACAGAAGGTCATCTGATTGCTGATGAACTCAAAGAAGAAGGCTATAGCTGTATTGTTGGGCCAAGCTTTGGTGAACGCAGCAAGTACGAGCTGATCAACAAAACCTATAAAACAGCTGTAGAATTGCAAAAAGCTGGAGTGAAGGTTGCCATCATGACCGACCATCCTGTCATTCCTCTTGAGCACCTTAATCTCTGCGCACAGTTTTGTGTGAGAGAGGGAATGGATCACTACGAAGCGCTAAAAGCCATTACCATTCATCCAGCAGAGATTATTGGTGTAGAGGATCGAGTAGGAAGCATCAAAATAGGAAAAGATGCTGACCTGGTCCTCTGGAATGGAGACCCTCTACAAGTAGATAGTAAAGTTCTCTTTACCATGGTAGATGGAAACATCGTCTATGATGGAAGAGAAGGCTAAATCAAACACCATAAAGAATAAAAAAAACGAAAAGGGATCATGACTCCACTACGGGCCATGATCCCTTTTTGATTCATCGATTCACTTCATGAACTAGTCCAGATCAACACCTAGACTTTTCGCAATATCTTTTACCTGATCAAGTGATTGTGCTTTTCCAAAGAAGAAAGCTTCATCATCAACAACAGCTAAAAGGGATTCATCGCCACGCTCAATGGTGTAGATTTTGTCGTCGTCTCCATCCTTCACTTTCGTCCAGTCTGATTCTTCATTCACCTTTTCTTGGAAGAGTTCTAGAGCTTTGGCCTCTGTTTGAGCCTTGGCATAGAAAAGGAAGTAAACATCTCCTGCTTGACCGCGTTTATTTGCGATGACACCTTGGAATTCAGGATTATCCTTCTTTTCAAGATGAAGTCCTAAGGGTTCTAGGATCTTCATTGCTTCATCAGCAGAAACAGGATCATCAGGCCTTGTGGTAGGTGTTGAGGAAGGTTCTGCTGGAGCAGTGTCGTCATCATCCTTACCCTCTAGTTCCTTTTGGACGGCTTCTTTTGCTTCAACTAGTTCTTGTTTTAACTTTTCAATTTCTTTTTTGGCAGCTTCAAGAGCATCGTTTGCTTCTTCTTTAAGATTTGCATTTTGGAGCTGTTCTTTCAGAGATTCAACCTCTGCTTTTAGGGCATCAACTTCTGCGTTTGCGTTATCGCAGGATGTCAGTAGAAGAAGGGATGCAACTAAAATCATAATCAGTGATTTTTTCATAGTATCCTCCTTGCTTTGCATTATACCCCTTAGATAGCATTAGTTGCCAACTTTCTGACAATTAAAAGGCTGCCAGGATAGCTCCTTGGTATTCCGTTTCAATAAATTCTTTTACTTTATCGGACTGAAGAAGTTCCACCAGAACCTTTACAAACTCAGCATCCTTATCCTCTTCTCTTACAACCAGAGCGTTGGCATAGGGGTTGTCCTTGGCTTCCTCAGTAGCTAGAGCTTCTTTAGGATCCAGTTCAGCTGCAAGTGCATAGTTTGTATTGATGGCTGCTAGGGCAACATCATCAAGAGCACGTGGAATTTGAGCTGCTTCTAATTCTTTAAAAGAAAGGTTTTTAGGATTTTCTTCAACATCCTGTACCGTGGCAGTCAGGCCTACACCCTCTTTTAGTTTAATGAGACCTACTTGTTCAAGAAGGAGAAGACTTCTTCCACCATTGGTAGCATCACCTGGAAGTGCAACCACATCCCCATCTTTTACATCGTCTAGGGAGTTCAGACTAGCTGAATAGAGACCGATGGGTTCAACATGTACATCCCCTGCACTGACAAGCTTTGTTCCACGCTCTTCATTGAAGTTCTCAAGATAGGGCTTATGTTGGAAGAAGTTTGCTTCTAGATCTCCTTCATCTAAAGAGAGATTAGGAAGGACATAGTCTGTAAATTCAACGATTTCAAGCTTATATCCCTTCTCGAGAAGATCTTCTTCAATGACCTTTAAGATGTCTGCATGGGGAACGGGTGAAGCACCAATGCGCAGTGTTTTCACTTCCTCTGAAGTAGCTTCTTCCGCTTTTTCAGTGACTTCTTCTGTAGCCTCAGTGGTTTCCGTAGTTGCTGGAGTTTCATTGGCTCCACATCCAGCAAGTAGCAGGAGCAGGATGAGTCCTAGGGTAATGTATTTTTTCATTTTTTCCTCACTTTCTTTCTACAGCATTGGCAATGGAAAAGCCGAGATGCTGCAGTAAACTGACTAAAATATACAGCAGAATGACGGTAGCAAGCATGACGTCAAACTGATATCGCTGGTGGCCATAGCGGATTGCCAAATCCCCTAGGCCTCCTGCGCCAACAACACCGGCCATGGCAGAATAGCCGATGAGATTGATGATGAGATTGGTTGCTGCACGTAGAAGAGGTGCTTTTGCTTCGGAGAGCATTACCAATAGGATTTCTCTACTGGAGGCACCCATACTTAGTGCAGCTTCCTTGATTCCTGGTGGAACATCCAGGAGTGCCGCTTCGCTCAGTCTTGCATAAAAGGGTATGGCAGCAACGATTAGAGGGACTAGTGCCGCTTTCAGTCCTATGCTGGTTCCCATGATCCACTTGGTAACAGGGAAGAGAAACAAGAGAAGGACAATAAAGGGAATGGAGCGTACAGCATCAATGATTCGACTTAGGATTTGGTAGAGGAGAGGCCGTTCTTCCACTCCGCCTTTCCCTGTAGCCACCAGGAGCATTCCTAGCAGCAATCCAAAGACCAGTGAAAAGGTAGAAGAAATACCAACCATAACCAGTGTTTCAATGAGTGATGGAAAGAGGAGAGCAAGCAATCTATCCATAAAATACCTCCACTTCTACGCCCCTTTCTTTGAGGAAACGTCGTACTTTTTCTTCGTCTTCAAACTCTACCTCGATCACAAGAGATCCCATGGACTCTCCAGCTATATATTCAATCTTTCCCAGCAAGATGTTGATGTCTACCTGTTCTTCCCGTATCAATTGACTGATGATGGGTTCTGTGGCAGTAGCATGATGGAAGCTCAGTGCAAGGCCTCTTTTTTTAAGAACTCCCTGCGGGAGTACTAGATCACTGGGTAAATCCCGAAGGCTGGAAGAGCGAAACATGTGGGCGATTCTTCCTTGGTCTTGTACTTGTCCATGTCCCAGAATGGCTACATCAGTACAGATGCTCTTGACTACGCTTAGGTCATGGGTAATGAGAACGACGGTGAGATCCAATTGATCTTTGATTTCTTCAATGAGTTTTAGGATTCGTTCACCTGTTTCAGGATCCAGTGCAGAGGTTGCCTCATCCAATAAAAGAATTTTTGGGGAGGAGACCAGAGCTCTTGCTAGAGCAACCCGTTGCTTTTGACCACCTGAGAGCTGAGAGGGATAGGCATGGACTTTGTCACTTAGTCCCACTAGCTCAAGGATTTCTAGGACCTTCTGTTTTATTTCTTTTTTAGGGAGCTTATCTAAAGTCAGCGGATAGGCCACGTTGTGATAGACATCTCTTGCTAAAAACAGATTGAAGTTTTGAAAGAGCATGCCGATCTTTCGACGAAGTTGTTGGAGTTCTACCTTGGATAGAGTATTGACTTCCTTTTCTTCCACAAGAACTTCACCACTAGTGGGTACTTCAAGACCATTGATGCAGCGTAGCAGGGTGGATTTCCCTGCCCCACTTAGGCCTACGATTCCATAGATGCTTCCTTTTTCGACATGAAGAGTCACATCATCAAGTGCTTTGACTCCTCCTGGGAAGATTTTGGTGACATGGTTTAGTTTAATCATTTCTTTCTCCAAATAAAAAATCCTTGCAAAAAATTGCAAGGACGTAGTATACGTGTTACCACCTTGTTTTAAAAGAGCCTCACGACCCTTTCCTCTACCAGTACCAACATACTGAGGCGCTGTAGTGGGCGCACCCATGATGACTTACCTATCAGCCACCAACGCTCCAAGACCATCTTCAGAATTGCCCTTATATCTGCTTTCACCTGACCAGACTCTCTAGGATAAGGCTTCCTTCCTACTCTTCTCTTCATAGCAACTAAGATGAATTTGTCTCTTACTCTAGTCCAGAAGAAGATCTTTGTCAAGCAAAAAATGAAAAAAAGGTATAAAAGGCCATGTTATGTGGTGAATCTCTATGAAAATTTACTCTAGATGGAGGCATTTAACAAGAAGAGTAAGGAAGAGATCCATCTGCATTTTCTGGTCATTTTACCACTTTTGTCGAATGGCATAGCCTGAGCTATAAATCTAAGCTCCCAGGATTCAGAAGAAATTCTTGTAGGCTGATGGTAAGAATACCATTTTCATCCCTATGGAGATCTCCAGCAAACCAGGTCTTGGCTGTACCACGCTGGTGTTTGGCCGGAATCTTTTTCATTTCAAAGAAGGTAAGTTCAC
>CAMFGQ010000016.1 GCA_945950065.1 uncultured Clostridia bacterium | reverse complement strand
CCTTTGGTGTTAAAGAAATCAAAGAACTTCGCGAGCGTACCGGAGCCGGTATGCTGGATTGTAAAAAAGCATTAGAAGAAAACAATGGAGATATGGATGCAGCCGTAGATTATCTACGTAAAAAAGGTATGGCTTCAGTAACCAAAAAAGCAAGCCGTATTGCTGCAGAAGGTCTTGTTTCCATGGTTTTAGATGATGAGAATAAAGCAGGTTCTTTAGTAGAAGTCAACGCTGAAACTGACTTCGTTGCTAAAAACAAAGAGTTTGTTGACTTTGTTGATAAAACTGCAGAACTCGTTCATGCAAATGCCCCAGCTGATCTAGATGCACTTAATGCACTGGATTATGATGGAAAAGATACGGTTGAAGATGCCCTTAAAGGTCTAATCGCACGTATTGGTGAGAACATGAACCTACGTCGCTACGACTATGTAACCGTTGAGCCAGGCAGTGTTCATGGATATCTCCATGGAAATGGCCGCATTGGTGCTCTTGTTGCTCTTGAGACAGAAGCTTCCGCTGCTGACGTAGCTGAACTTGGTAAAGACCTTGCTATGCAAGTTGCTTCCATGTCTCCTCGCTATATTTCACGTGATGATGTAGATGAAAGCTATATCGAGAACGAAAAGAAAATCCTTCTCGAACAAGCTCTTAATGAGAATCGTCAAGCTGAAGAACAAGGACAAAAAGGCAAACCTGAGCATATCATTGAAAAAATGGTTGAAGGTCGTCTGAACAAAGAACTTCGCGATGTATGTCTTCTCGAACAAGCCTTCATTAAAGATGGTGATCTAACCGTTGGTGCACTGCTAAAAGATGTTGAAAAACAACTTGGACAAAGCATCAAAGTTGCACAAATGCTTCGCTATGAAGTAGGTGAAGGTCTAGAAAAACGTGAAGAAAACTTCGCTGAAGAAGTTGCTAAGCAAATGGCTTAATGAAATGGTCTTCTTGCCCAGGTGGTGAGAAGACCTTCTTTTTTTCCCTTTAACTCTCTTTCTCGACTGCAAAGAAGCTTGAAAGTAAAGGATTTATTCAATTATCCTTGCTTGAAGAACACATAAAAGGGTGATACAATGTTAAGTAGATTATAAAAACATTGAGGAGGTTGTGTTGAAGTATAAGCGAATTCTCCTAAAACTTAGTGGTGAAGCTCTAGCACCCCCGTCAGGCACAGGAATTGACGATGCCATGCTTGGGGCCATTGCCAATCAGATTCGTAAACTCTACGAAAAAGGCTACGAAATAGCCATTGTTGTAGGAGGAGGCAATTTCTGGAGGGGCCGTAGCAGTGAACAAATGGATCGCTCTACTGCCGACTACATGGGAATGCTTGCAACAGTGATTAATGGCTTAGCTCTTCAAGATGCCATTGAACGCTTCTCCATTCCTACCCGGGTCATGAGTGCAATCGAAATGCCAAAAGTTGCTGAACCTTATCTACGTAGAAAAGCTGTCAGTCATCTAGAAAAGGATCGCATTGTTATCTTTTCAGGTGGAACAGGAAATCCTTTCTTTTCAACGGATACAACTGCAGCCCTACGTGCAGCTGAAATTGAAGCCGAAATAGTACTCTTTGCCAAAACTATTGATGGTGTCTATGACAAAGATCCCAAGGAATGTGAAGATGCCAAGCGATTCGATGAACTCAGTTATCGCGACCTTCTCGTCCTGGATCTTAAGGTAATGGATCAAACTGCAGCTACACTGATGGAAGAGAATTCCATCCCTTGTTTTGTCTTTAGTATGAAAGAAGAAGACAGTTTACTCCATGCTCTTGAAGATGAAGCCATGGGTACTGTTATAAGGAGGTAAACATGCAAGATATATATAGAGACTTAGAAATGGCCATGAACCGTGCTTTAGAGTACTTAAAGAACGAATTATCTAGCCTTCGTGCTGGTCGAGCACACCCTGGAATTCTGGACCGTATTTTTGTTAACTACTATGGTACAGAGACTCCACTGAATCAACTTGCAAGTGTTAGTGCACCTGAAGCAAGACTGATTGTCATCCAACCCTATGATAAAAACAGTATTCCTGACATTGAAAAGGCGATTTTAACTTCTGATCTTTCCTTAAGCCCCAACAATGACGGGAAAGTCATTCGACTCAATCTCCCTATGCTCACAGAAGAAAACCGTAGAAATTTAACACGCGTCGTTAAAAAAGACGGTGAAGAATGTAAGGTTGTCCTGCGTAACGAACGTCGCAGTGCAATTGATGTTGTGAAAAAGAGAGAAAAAGACAGTGAAATTCGTGAAGACGACGCCATTCGTGCACAGGATGAAATCCAAAAAATCGTCGATAAGGCTGTAGCTGAAGTAGACAAAATCGTTGAGGCAAAGATCGAAGAGATCATGGAAGTCTAATGCTTCCCCAGCATGTAGCCTTTATCATGGATGGTAACGGTAGATGGGCCAAGGAGCGAGGTCTCCAGCGTAGTGATGGACATCGTGCCGGTACAGAAAACATCCGTCAGATTATCCGTACAAGCAAGGACTTAGGGATCAAGTACTTGACCTTTTATGCCTTCAGTACCGAGAACTTTAAACGACCCAAAACCGAAGTGAAGTTTCTCATGACCCTTTTACAGGAGTTCTTTAACAGTGAAATCCAAGAACTCTACGCAGAAGGAGCACGAATCCATATTTTGGGGGACACTTCCTTGTTTTCACTTCCCGTTAGGATGGTTTTGGATCATGCTGTAAAGTACACAAAAGACAATGACAGCATTCACATCAATCTTGCTCTGGGTTATGGGGGAAGAGGGGAGATCATTCAGGCAGTGAATCGTCTTCTAGATGAGAATGTAACGAAAATTGATGAGGAAACATTTAGCAGTTATCTGTATACTGCAGGCATGCCGGATCCTGATCTTGTTATTCGCACCAGTGGCGAATACAGAATCAGCAACTTTCTGCTCTACCAACTTGCTTATAGTGAACTGTATTTTACACCGGTCTACTGGCCAGACTTTGATACGAATCATTACAAGGAAGCTCTGGAAGACTATGCAACACGAGCACGTCGCTTTGGAGGATTAGATGTTAAATAAGAGAATAATCAGTGCTATTATTGGACTGGCCCTGTTTCTTGTATTGCTTTATACCGGTGGTTTAGCATTACGTATCGCAGTGGTCATGGTAACACTACTGTGTATGATGGAACTTAAGGGTACCCTTGGATCTGCCTATCGCTTAGATGATTTTCTAAGTGCAGTGGTGGTTGCTCTTTGTTTCTTCCTTCCCATCGATCTGGCTATGGCCCTTGTCTTTATCTATTTTGTTGCACTTCTAGCCCTTAGTCTGATCATGAGCCCCTATGATCTACATAGAGTGTACATGAACGGTTTTGCTTTCGCGTTTATTCTCTTCCCCTTTCTGTTACTCTATCGCATCATCGCTTTTTCACCCATCAATAATCTCTACCTCTTAGTCTTTGCTTTAGCATGGGGAAATGATACCTTTGCATATTTTGTGGGAACTTATTTTGGTAGTACCCATTACACCAAAATCAGCCCCAACAAAACCGTCGAAGGTGCCCTTGGTGGTATGATTGGGGGATTGCTCTTAATTGCTTTGATCAAAGTATTCTTTATCAAAGATGTATCCTTTGCAGCACTGTTTCTCTTTGGTATTGTGGGTAGTTTTGCAGCTCAAGCAGGAGATCTCTTTGGTTCCTACATGAAACGAAGCAATCAGGTAAAAGACTTTGGCATCATTATGCCTGGTCATGGTGGTATGCTGGATCGTTTTATCTCCGTGCTCTTTACTGCTGTTGTGCTTTACCTTCTCCAAGGTTATTTTTAAACAGGTGAATTAAAAAAGATTCATAGACTTGTCGAAACACGCTGAAATAGCGTGTTTCTACCTTTTGTGGACATTCTCTCCTCTAGTCATGCAGGGGCTACTGTTGTATACTTATCCATGAGGTAATGATGAAAAAAATTGGACTTTTTGGAGCGTCAGGCTCCATCGGAACACAAACATTAGATATCCTGCGTAGGGAGAAAAGCATGGAGTTGTCTTTTTTTTCTGTGCACACAAATCTCACTCTGGCCAAGAAAATCATTGAAGAGTTTTCTCCGAAAACTCTCCTGATTACATCTGAAGAAGCTTTTCAATCTTTTGGTTCAAGCTATGAAGGAACCAAAGTATATGGTGTAGAAGATATCGAGCATATCATCAAATCAGAAGAGGCAGACATTGTGCTCAATGCCATGATGGGCATGAGTGGTTTAGCCGTAAGCTGGTGGGTACTAGAAGGTGGAGGTAAGCTTGCTTTAGCCAATAAAGAAAGTCTTGTAAGTGCGGGTAGCCTGATAACAGAGTTAGTGAAGAAAAAGGGAGGAGAGCTTCTTCCCGTGGATTCTGAACATTCAGCCCTATGGCAATGTATGGAAGGAAAGAATCAAGCAGGTATTGATGAACTGATTCTCACTGCTTCAGGTGGAGCTTTCCGTGACTTAAGTAAGGAAGACATGCTTCGGCAGAAAGCTGCCGATGCACTTAAACATCCTAACTGGTCCATGGGGGAGAAGATCACCATTGATTCTGCAACCATGATGAACAAAGGACTAGAAGTCATGGAAGCCAAATGGCTATTTGATGTTAAGCCATCTCAGATCAAGGTGTTGCTCCACAAGGAGAGCATTGTTCATTCCTTGGTTCGCTATGTGGATGGGAGTCTCCTTGCACAACTGGGTGTTCCAGACATGCGTCAACCCATCCATTATGCGCTTCACGAGAAGAATCGTGAGCCTCTTTCTCTAGAGCCTTTGGCTCTTGAAGAGATTGGTGCTTTGCATTTTGAGAAGGTAGATGAAGACAAATATCCTAGTCTTGGACTGTGTTATCGTGCCTTAGAAGAAGGTGGAAATCGCCCCCTTCTGCTAAACACCATCAATGAGATTCTTGTCCATGGCTATTTGGAGGATCGTTATACATTAAGTCAGGTCTTCTCTGGATTAGAGAAAACCTTTGAACTGGACTTCTTCGAACCTCGAGATCTTCAGGATCTTTTAGAACAAGAAAATACCCTACGAAGAAGTTGGAGGTAGGATGAAAACAGCAATTAACGTATTGATTATTTTTAATCTCATCGTGTTCTTTCATGAAATGGGCCATTTTGTCATGGCTAGAAAACACGGTGTTCGAGTCATTGAGTTTGCACTGGGCATGGGTCCAGCGCTTATATCGAAGGAAAAGGGAGAAACCACTTACTCCATTCGGATGTTACCCCTAGGTGGTTTCTGCAAAATGGAAGGTGAAGACGAAGAAAGCCAAGGTGAAAGAAGCTTTGGAGATAAGAGTCCTTGGCAACGCCTGTCGATTATTTTGGCAGGACCAGTGATGAACTTTGTGCTGACGATCATCCTTCTTATTGGCCTCAACACCTACACGGGTTATCCTATTCCTGTTGTTGGTGAGGTAATCCCTAACAGCCCTGCAGCCGAAGTGGGTCTTGAAAAAGGAGACCTGATTGAGGCCATCAACGATGAACCTATTCAGTCTTGGGAAGATATGGTACGTAAAACAAGAGAGACTACAGGTGAGATGAAACTCTCTGTTGTTCGCACTGATCAAAGCAAAGAAACCATTTTGGTTGAGCCAATGGACACCGATGGTGTACGACAAATTGGAGTCTATCCAGGACGAGATCATGGTGTCTTTCGAGCAGCAGCCTATTCCTTTAAACAAATGGCACGGTTTGCTCAAGAGTTTATGCACTTCTTTGGACGTCTCTTTAGGGGACAAGTGAGCAGTGCTGATGTTGCTGGTCCCATTGGGCTGGTGAAGACTGTAGATGATGTAACCAAGTCTGGCTTTGAAATGGTAGTCTTCTTTACCGCCTTCTTTAGCATGAACCTAGGAGTCATCAACTTACTTCCTATTCCTGCACTTGATGGTGGAAGACTGATCTTTATTCTCATTGAAATTCTGAGAGGTAAACCCCTTGATCCAGAGAAAGAGGGAATGGTGCATCTGATTGGCTTTGTCTTTCTTATGGCACTGATGCTCTTTGTTACCTTTTTAGATATTCAGAAATGGATGAACTAATGACAAAAGCAGTGAAAATAGGGGATCGAATCATTGGAGGAGGCTTTCCTGTACTGATTCAGTCCATGACCACAACCAAAGCAGAAGATGTTGAAAAAACAGTGGAGCAGATTCTTGCCCTTGAAGAGCTTGGATGTGACATCATCCGTGTCAGTGCCAATACGAAAGAAGCTGCTATGGCTCTTTCTGAGATTAAAAAGAGGATACACATTCCTCTTGTAGCTGATATTCACTTTAATCCTGAAATGGCGCTGCTTTCCCTTGAAGCAGGAGTGGATAAGATACGCATCAATCCTGGCAATATGCCCCTAGATGCCCTAGACAAAATCCTCGCCCTAGCCAAGGAAAAGGATGCTGCCATTCGTATAGGCATCAATTCAGGTAGTCTTGAAAAAGAGTTCCTAGAGAAATACGGAGTAGGCGTAGAGAGCATGCTGCAGAGCATGAAAAAGTATGTCTCCTACTTTGAAGAGAAGGGATTTGAAAAGATCGTCTTATCAGCTAAGGCCAGTGATGTTGCCCTTACCGTCGCCATCAATGAGGTCTTAGCAAAAGAATTTCCTTATCCCTTACATTTGGGCGTAACCGAAGCTGGTGTCTATGAGACAGCTGTGATTAAGTCTGCCATAGGCATTGGATCTTTATTGTTAAAGGGTTACGGTGATACCCTACGGGTTTCCATTACGGGGGATCCCCTTCAGGAGATTCCTGTAGCCAAGGAGATTTTAACTGTGCTTGGACTTCGTAAAGGAGTCAATGTGATCAGCTGTCCCACCTGTGGACGCTGTGAATACAACATGGTTGATCTTGCTGAGAAGGTAAGTCAAGCAGTAAAGGGCATGGATAAAGACCTCACTGTGGCCATTATGGGTTGTGCAGTCAATGGACCTGGTGAAGCTAGAGAAGCTGATCTTGGCCTTGCTGGAGGAAGGAAAGAAGCATTACTCTTTAAAAAGGGTCAGATCATTGCAAAAGTTCCCCAAGAAGAACTCTTTACCAGACTCATGGACGAAATAGAAAGGATGTAAAATGGAGAATTTTTCCACCTACTTAGAAGAAGAATTTGGGCGGGTAGAAATTTCAAAAGGTATCTTTAATGAGGAGCAAAACTGCTTCTATCTCCATTTTGAATGTGATAAACCAGGAGATCACCAAAAGGTAGAAGAAGAACTGTCCCAAGCTCTTGGCCTTAAGGTAAGACTCTACAATGAAACCCCTGTCTCGCTGAAGGGGCTTTTTTCACGTCTCCAACATCATCTTTATCAGGAGGAAGGCCTTGAAGAAAAGCTGATCCTTGAGCTCTATGAGGACCATGTCTTCATTAGCTCTGAAGATCAGGTGGTGATCGAAGAGACATCCAGAAGCATCCATGCCTTCTACCAAGCATGGGGCCTTGAGGACATTGATCTACGCAGCCTTCTCATTCGCGATGAAGTAGAGGAAATGGAATCTGAAGAAGAAGCTCAAGACGAAGCTGAAACATTGTTGGGGCAATCTCAGGAAGATGCTGATCTGCAGCAGGAGGATGAAGGGGAAGGGTATGAAGGAGGAGAAGAGAATGCCTCTGAACTTGTGCAACAACTAGCACAGGAAGTTCCTGAAGACTCTTACGGTGTTCCTCTTCCTGAGATGTATTTCGAAGATGAAGATGATGATGAACAACATGAGGATGATTTCCATCAATCCATTAATGATGAACTCCTTGAGCTCCTGCAGGAAGTCACGGAGAACAACAACAAGCCCAAAGAGCGTAAGAAACGACCTCATAAATATTTAAATGAAATCAAAGCTCAGCCCATGGAGATCAGCAAAGTCCTCCAAGAGGGCACAGGCCAACGAGTATGTTTCCAAGGAGAACTTCTTTCCATTGACAAACGCTTACTCTCATCAGGGAAAACCCTTGTGGACATTAGCATCTATGATGGAACCGGAACCATAGGTGCAAAATTCTTCACCACAAAAGCCGATGAAGATGTCTTAGACAATCTACTAAAAAAAGGAAAGTACTACAAACTCCAGGGTTCCTGTAACTACGACTCCTTCTCTAAAGAAGTGGTAGTCTTTCCCAATCAAATCAGAGAAATAGAGAAACCTCCTGTTCATCAGGACATGGCCACCAAAAAGCGCATTGAACTTCATGTGCATAGCTCCATGAGTGAGATTGATGGCGTACCTGAAATTGATGAGATCATGGAACGAGCAGCCTATTGGGGACATGAAGCCCTTGCCATTACAGACTTGGCAACCTGTAATGCCTATCCCAAGGCCATGGACAATCGAGATAAGTACGGTTTAAAACTCCTCTATGGTATGGAGATCATGTACTATGACGATGAAAAGAATGTGGTGGACTACACCAAAGACCATCCATTTCATGGGAATTTTGTTGCCCTGGACTTAGAGACCACAGGTCTTCGCAACCAGCGTGATGAAATCATCGAAGTTGCAGCAGTACGCATCAACAACTTTCAGGTTGTGGATAGCTTCGTCAGTCTAGTACGACCTCAACAGGAGATCCCCTATTATGTTGCAGAGATCACAGGGATCACCAACGAAATGGTCAAAACAGCACCTAGCATTGAAGAGGTGCTCCCCAAATTCCTTGCCTTTATTGGAGAAGGACCCATTGTAGCCCATAATCTTGATTTTGATAAAGGCTTTTTAAGTAAAGTTGCCAGAGATCAAGGTCTGGACTTTGATGTCGATGGCATCGATACCTTATCCTTGAGTCGTCTGGTGCTGCGTGACATCAAGCGCCATGGTCTTGCTCAAGTAGCAAGAAAGCTGAAGATTGAACAACTGGAGCATCACCGAGCTCTTGATGACGCCTTGGTCTGTGGAAAGGTCTTCATCGAACTCTTGAGAATTCTCGAGAACAGGGGAGTGGAAACCTTTGAGCAGGTCAATGGGATAACCGATAAAGAATATTTTATCTCTGCCTCCCGAAAATACCCCATCTCACTATTATGTAAGGACACAGCGAGCTTAAAGAAGCTCTATGAAATGAGCAGTATTTCTAATTTAAATTATCTGCTCTATAACCAACCCCTTGTCCCCAGTTCCTTGTTAAAGCAGTATAGAGAGTACTTCTTACTTGGAAGTGGAGGCAATGATGGCTGGCTCATGGATGAGCTGGTCATGTGTAAATCACCTGAAGATGTCCGCGCCTGTGCAAAGAATTTTGATTATTTGGAAATTCAACCCATCGGCCAATACAAGCGTCTTCTACGTCGTCATGTTCTCCATGGACTCCATGAAGTGGAAGAACTCCATAGACAGATTTTGGCTCTAGGAGATGAACTGGGTATTCCTGTAGTGGCTACGGGAGATGTGCGCTATCTCGATCAAGAGGACTATCTCTATCGGAACATTGTACGTTCAGGTCAGAACAAGAACCTCTCTCTAGAAGATGAAGGCAATTTCTACTTTAGAACCACTGACCAAATGCTCCAGTCCTTTTCTCATCTAGGGGAGAGAGCAGAGGAAGTGGTGGTTCACAATACCCACCTGATTGCTGATCAAATTGGCATCATTGAACCCCTACCCAAGGGAACCTTTCCTCCTCAAATGGAAGGAAGTGATCAGCAACTACGCAACACCTGCTATGAGCGGGCGAAGAAGCAGTATGGGGATCCACTCCCCAAACTAATTGAAGACCGCTTAGAGTATGAACTTGCTGCCATCATCAACAATGGCTTTGCTGAACTCTACATCATTGCGGAAATGCTTGTTAAGAAATCCCTTGAAGCGGAATTCCTAGTAGGTAGCCGCGGTTCTGTTGGTTCATCCTTTGCAGCTACCATGGGAGGAATTACCGAGGTAAATCCTTTGCCTCCCCATTACTACTGTGGTTCCTGTCAACACTCTGAGTTTGTGGATGAGACCCTTGTGGACAATGGCTTTGACTTACCAGATAAGAATTGTCCTTCCTGTGGTACCATCCTGAAAAAGGATGGCTTCAATATTCCCTTTGAATCCTTTATGGGTTTTGAGGGCAATAAAGAACCAGACATCGACCTGAACTTTGCACCCAGCATTCAGGGAGAAATCCATAAATACACCGAGGAACTCTTCGGTGAAGGCCATGTTTTTAAGGCAGGCACCATCAGTAAGGTTGCTGAACGCACTGCCTATGGATACATTATGAATTACTTTGAGAAGAGAGAAGAGAGTGTCTCCTCTCGGGATATTGATCGTATGATTGGTCGGATTACGGGAATCAAACGCAGCAGCGGTCAGCATCCAGGAGGGATCATTGTAGTACCTGAAGATCAGAGCATTTACAATTTCTGTCCCATTCAGTATCCAGCCAACGATCCCAATAGCGGTGTCATCACGACTCACTTTGACTATGACGCCATTAAGGGGAAACTCTTAAAGCTTGATATTCTGGGTCATGATGTGCCAAGCATCATTCATGATCTAGAGAAGATGACAGGAGTGAGTAGTTCTACGGTGCGCTTTGATGACCAAGAAGTTCTCTCTATTTTCAATTCCACGGAGAATCTGCATCTTAAGGACAAGCAGTACGATTTAGGAAAAGGTACTCTTGGCATTCCTGAGTTTGGTACCAACTTTGTTCGGGGCATGCTAGAAGATACTAAGCCTGAAAACCTTGCTGATCTTGTACGGATTTCTGGTCTGAGCCACGGAACCAATGTGTGGCTTAACAATGCTCAAAATCTTGTACGTGATGGTACCATCACCATCAAAGACGTTATCGCAACCAGAGAGCAGATCATGGTCTATGGTGTGCAGATGGGCATCCCACGGGATCACGCCTTTGACATTATGGAGAGGGTGAGAAAAGGTAAAGGTCTTACTGAAGAAGATCTTGCTGTGATGGAGGAGGCCAAGGTACCGGATTGGTATCTGGATTCCTGCAACAAGATCTCCTATATGTTCCCTAAGGCTCATGCTGTTGCCTATGTACTCATGAGTTTCCGTATTGCCTACTATAAGGTTAATCATCCTTTGGAATTTTATGCTTCCTACTTTAGTACAAAGGTAGAGGACTTTGATGCCGACACCATGACTCTTGGTATCGACAAAGTCCTTGCCTATCTCCTGTCGGAGCATAACCATCGAGAAATGACCAAGAAAGAGCAGGACTACTACGCACTGATGGAAGTCGTCTATGAGATGTATGCTAGGGGCTATGAGTTCAACCCCGTTGATCTGTATAAATCACATGCCTGGAAATTCCTTGTGGAAGATGGAAAGATCACGCCACCCTTACGTGGTATTCCAGGAGTGGGGCTTGCAGCTGCTGAAGCTATTGTACGTGTTAGGGACGAGGATATCTTGTCCATTGAGGATCTACAGAACAAGGCTAAACTGAATCGAACAGCAGTGGAAGCTCTACGCAGTCACGGATGTTTTCGTGACCTAGGGGAGAGCAATCAGATCAGTCTCTTCGAATTCATGTAGACTTGAAGGATTCTCAATACTGTGCTATAATTGCGAGAGTGAAGACATTACTGAAAGAGTGGGCCCCCCACTCTTTCGTTCTTATCTGTGTATGAGGAGGATACAGTGAAGAGTGTAACTGCCCTTGTTGAGGAGATCCTTCGCCCTTTTTTAGAAAAAGAAAGCCTAGAACTCTATGACTTAGCTTTTGTAAAAGAAGGACCTAATCGCTTCCTTCGTATTTTTATCGACAGTGATCAGGGTATCAGTCTAGAGGACTGTGAGAAAGTCAGTCAATTTCTCAATCAGAATCTCGATGATACCGATCCCATTAAAGAACAATACTATCTGGAAGTGAGTTCACCTGGAATCGAGCGTTTACTGAAGACGGAAGCCCACTTTAAGAAATACATCGGCCATCGCATCAAGATGAATCTCTTTACAACCTTTGAAGGTCAAAAAGTACTCACTGGAAAATTACTTGATCGTGATGATGAATTTGTACGCTTATTGGATGACTGTACGGGCAAGGAAATGGCGATTCCCGTAGCCCTGGTCTCTAAAGCAAAGAATATTATGGAATTTTGAGGTAAAAATGGACAAAATAGTTGATGTTATCGCAGCCATCGCCAGAGAAAAAGATATCCCAGAAGATACGCTTTTTGAATCTCTTCAAGCTGCCTTACTAACAGCCTATCGTAAGAATTTTGGAAAAAATCGTCAAGCCCGCGTTGACATTGATCGCGAAAGTGGTGAGATTAAAATCTTCTCCCAATACCGCATTGTTGAGGAAGTAGAGGATCCTGAACAAGAAATCAGTTTAGAAGAAGCACGTAAGTTTAATCCCATCTACGAAATTGATGATGTCATGGAGAAGGAAGAGACACCTAAAGACTTTGGCCGTGTCAGTGCACTAGCAGCTAAACAAGTCGTAGTACAGCGTATTCGTGAAGCAGAACGAAGCAGCATCTATGAAGAATATAAGGGAAGAGAGCAAGAACTGATCTACTCCCAAATTCAACGCATCAACAATGGTGTTGTCTACTTCAATCTTGGCAAGGCAGAAGCCATCCTTCCTCCTAAAGAGCAAGTGGCTGGTGAACGCTATCGTGTAGGGGAGAGACTACGAACCTATATCATTGAGGTTAAGGATGATAGCCGTAACGCTGGTGAACAACAAGATCGCCCCCAAGGTAAACGTAAGAGCCTTGAAATCATTCTTTCCAGAACACATCCCGGTTTAGTGAGACGCCTCTTTGAACTGGAGATACCTGAAATCATGGAAGGGGATGTGCTCATTAAAGCAATTGCTCGAGAAGCAGGGAGTAGGACAAAAATTGCGGTTCAAGCAGGACGAGAAGGACTTGATCCTGTAGGTGCCTGTGTAGGACCAAAAGGAAGTCGAGTAAACCGCATTGTTGAAGAACTTGGCGGAGAAAAGATCGACATCATCGAATATACAGATGATCTCGCTAAATTTATCGAGCACGCATTAAGCCCTGCAAAGGTGACTGAAGTGCGTATCCTAGAAGAAAGAAGTGCAGAAGTTGTGGTTCCTGATTTTCAATTATCCTTAGCCATTGGTAAAGAAGGACAAAACGCACGACTGGCTGCAAAGCTTACTGGAGTAAAAATCGACATCATGAGCGAAAGCCAAGATGAAGAGAGAAAAGAACATGAAGATGCGTAAAATACCACTGCGTAAATGCATTGGTTGCGGAGAACAAAAGGACAAGAGAGACTTGCTTCGCATCGTACGGACCAAGGAAGGTGAAGTCTTCTTTGATCCCACAGGAAAGCACAATGGTCGAGGAGCCTATCTGTGTAGAGACAGTGCTTGCCTAGAAAAGGCCTTTAAACAAAAAAGCCTACAGCGAAGTTTTAAATCTGCTCTCAGTCCAGAGGTAATGGATGAGCTTAGACAAAGCCTTGAAGAATAAGCTGTTAACGCTTATGGGCTTTGCACAGAGATCAGGTCAACTGATCTCCGGTAGCTACGCAGTAGAGAAGGCCCTGTCAAAAGATCGCGTTGGACTTCTTCTCTTTTCTGAAGAATGTAGCCCGAAAACCATCCAATCACTACGCCATCATCATCCCGTTCCCTATGTGGTGCTGTGCTCCTCCCAGCAAATGTCTCAAAAGACGGGACTTGAAAACCGCCATGTTTTTGCGGTGAAAAAAGGACTGATGGCCGAGAACATGATCAAAGAGATAGCTAACTGGAGGTGATCCTTTGAAAAAAATACGAGTATATGAATTAGCGAAAGAGTACAACATGACGAGCAAGAACCTTCTGGTCAAACTTGAACAGATCGGGATCAATGTTGCCAATCATATGAGTACGCTTTCTCCCGAAGATCACACAAAATTTATTGACTTTGTGAAGGGTGAACTTGCTCCTCAGGAGGAAGAAAAAGCTCCTGTAGAGAAGAAACAACCTGAGAAGAAAGCCAAGAAAAAAGAACCGAAAGAACCGAAAGAACAAAAAGAAGAACGACCTGCACAGAAAAAACAGTCAAAAGGCAAAGCCAAGCGCCAAAAACCTGAGCAGGTTCAAGAAGAAGCTCCTCAGCGTCCTGCACGTTCCTGGCAAAAAACCAAACGTGGGACACGTGCCCAATATAAAAAGGACAAGGAAGAAAAAGTCGTTGACCCAGCAGGTAGCGAAATTGAAGTGGATGATCCCATCAGCCTCAGTGAGCTCGCTTCTAAACTGCATAAACAGCCTACTGAGCTGATCATGAAGTTTATGGAGATGGGGGAGATGTACACCATCAACTCCAGTCTACCCTTTGAAGTAGCCTCACTACTGGCCATGGAATTTGATGTGACCTTGGTTCAGGCACAAAGCCTGGCTGAGATTGAAGAAGAACGCTTTGACTTTGAAGACGAAGAAGAAGATCTGATTGAACGCTCTCCTGTGGTCACGGTTATGGGCCATGTTGACCATGGTAAGACTTCCCTTCTTGATGCACTGCGCAATACACGTGTTGCAAAACGTGAAGCAGGTGGTATCACCCAGCATATTGGGGCAAGTGAGGTTGAGGTTGAAGGAAAGAAAATTGTCTTCCTGGATACCCCAGGTCACGAAGCTTTTACAACCCTCCGTGCTCGTGGAGCACAGATTACTGATATATCTATTCTTGTTGTAGCAGGAGATGATGGAGTGAAACCTCAAACCATTGAGGCCATTCACCATGCTAAGGACGCTGGTGTACCCATCATTGTTGCCATCAACAAAATGGACAAGCCAACTTCCAATGCTGATCGCGTTAAACAAGAACTGACTGAACACGGTATTCTTGTTGAAGACTGGGGTGGAGATGTCATTGCAGTAGAAGTTTCTGCAAAAACCGGTGAGGGCATTGATTTACTCCTAGAAATGATTCTACTTGTTGCAGAAATGCTGGAGCTTAAAGCTAATCCAAACCGCGCTGGTGTTGGAACCATCATTGAAGCCAATGTAGACCGACGTATGGGATCTACTGCTACCGTGCTTCTTGAAAAAGGCTCCATGTCCATCGGAGACAATGTCTTTGCTGGAGCGAGCTATGGTCGTATTCGTACCATGATCAATGATAAGGGTAAGCGATTAAAGCATGCTGGACCATCTACAGCCTTTGAGATCACTGGACTCAACGAAGTTCCCATGGCCGGTGAAAAGATTTATGTAACAGAGGATGATCAAACGGCAAGACTTTATGCAGAGAAAAATGCTGAAAAAGAGCGTAAAGACCGCATTCACGCACCGAAAAAAGTTGCGAGCCTTGAGAACGTAGCTGAAGGTCAAGATGAAGTTAAAACCCTGAATGTTATCCTCCGTGCTGATGTTCATGGTTCCGTGGAGGCCATTCGCCAATCCCTTGAAAAAATCAACACCGATGAAGTTATGGTGAACATCATTAAGGCTCAAGTTGGAGCCATTACTGAAGCCGATATTCTTCTTGCTACGGCAAGTCAAGCTGTTATCCTTGGCTTTAATGTTCGTCCTGATAACAACACCCAAACTGTTGCAGAACGAGAAAATGTAGAAATTCGTACCTATCGCGTTATCTATGACATCATCAATGATGTACGAGATGCTCTCAGTGGAATGCTTGATCCTGAAGAGAAAGAAGTGGTGGAAGGTAACATTGAAGTCCGTGAGACCTTTAAAGTTCCAGGTGCTGGAACCATTGCCGGTGGCTATGTGATGAGAGGTACCATTTCAAGAACCTCCATGGTTCGTCTCATTCGTGATGGAATAGTAATCCATGAAGGTCAAGTCTCTTCGCTCAGACGCTTTAAAGATGACGTAAGAAGCGTACAAACTGGTTACGAATGTGGAATTGGCATTAAGAATTACAATGATATTAAAGAGGGCGATATCATCGAAACCTTTATTATCAAAGAGATTCAAAGGAGTCTAGACTAGTGAAAAAACAACGACTTCGTAAAGTCAACGAGGAAATCAGAAGGATCATCAGCTCCTCTTTGCTCATGGACATGAAGGATCCCAGACTACCTGCAATGATTAGTGTGCTTGATGTAGATACTTCTGCAGACATGAAGCTTGCAAAGATCTACGTAAGTTGGGTAGGGGAAGAAGATCGAGAGGAAGTTCTTCAAGTCCTCAATAAAGCCAGTGGCTTTTTCAGAAAGCTTCTTGGACAGGAATTAAAAACCTTTCATACTCCGGAGCCACAGTTCTACTATGATGATTCCATCGAGCGTGGCATGGAAATGGAAGAGATCTTTAAAGGGATTACCTACAGTGATGAAGAATAGTCTGCAGGAAGCTGTTGCCTTTATCCAGAAGTTTGATTCTTTTCTCGTCTTACCCCATGAAAAACCAGACGGTGATGCACTGGGATCTTCCCTAGGGCTTAAACTAGGTCTGGAACAACTGGGAAAAGAAGCCATCATCTGGAGTCCCGAAGATCTACAAATCAACATGAAGCCCTTTTTTGAAGGAAAACTCTCTAGGGTTTTCCCAGAAAGGGCTTTTTCAGCTGTCATCACCGTTGATACAGGAGATCGAGCTAGGATTGGTGAGCGCTTATCTGCTATAGAAGGTCTCCCTCTTTTAAACATTGACCATCATGCTACCAATACATTCTATGGTGATGCCAACTATGTAGAAGGAGGTCTCTCCAGTACAGGAGAAATGATGACAAAACTGCTCCTTGAACTAGGTGTAACTCTTGATGAAGACATGGCCAGAGCACTCTATGTGGCCATGGTAACCGATACCAATCGTTTCTTCTACAGTTCCACTACTGCTGATACACTGCGCTATACTGCTATCCTCATGGAGGCGGGAGCAAAGCACGATGAAATTAATACACTCGTTTATAGTGAAAAGCCCCTTGCAAAAATGAAGCTAGAAGCCTATGCCGTGCAACAAGCAGAGTTTGTTGCCCAAGACATTGTCTTTCTTCGCTTAACCCTTGAGGAGATGGAAGAGATCGGCTGGACCGATAGTGATGATCTGGTGGAGATGCTTCGTGACATTGAAGGCGTACAGGTATCTGCTTTAGTCTATGACTACCAAGGAGAGTGTAAACTTTCTCTTCGCAGTAAAGCAGAGCTGGATGTTTCGAGCATTGCTGTGTACTTTGGTGGTGGTGGTCATCGGAATGCTGCAGGTGCCACCCTCAGGGAGGAAGAGATACCTGAACTGAAAAGGAAGTTAAAGGAGCTAAGCAGTGT
>CAMFGQ010000015.1 GCA_945950065.1 uncultured Clostridia bacterium | reverse complement strand
GAAGGTTGCTGATGCTAAGAAGAGGACCATGATCTACCATCTGAAGCTCAACTGAATCTTCTGAGAAGAAGAGTTGAAAACAGAGGAAACCGAAAGAAAAGAGAAAAGACAAAGAAAAAAGCTATGTCCTGATTAAGTCATTCAGCCATCGAATAAGCTATAATGCTAGAAAGAATGATTGATCATCACCTGTTAGTCGCTAGAAGAGAGTATTGAGGGAAAGATATGAAGGAAGAAAAACCCGGAGCGTTGCCTTATCTTTTACTTCTTTGCCATGCCATCATCGTTGGTCTGTCCTATATTTTTGTCAAGCTCTCCATGCAGTATGCCTCTACTTTTGATGTGCTTGCCCAGCGCTTTACTTTTGCCTTTCTGTCTGTTCTTTTCTACAATCATCTCACTAAAGCAGAGATTCGTTTTAGCAAACAGGATCTTCTTCGTCTTCTTCCACTGGGTCTTCTTTATCCTTTGCTGTTTTTCATTTTGCAGATCTTTGGTCTACAGTATGCCAGTGCCATGCAGACTGGATTACTCACTTCAGTGGCCCCTGTGATCACGCTTTTCTTTGCTCATTTTTTGATTCATGAACCCATTGTTCTTAAGCAAGTTCTAGGTGTTCTTGTTGCTGTGTTGGGTGTGATTCTCCTTCAGTGGATGAATCTACGCCAGTCTGAGACAGGGGAGTTTATAGGCTTTATCCTTGTATTTTCATCGGTCTTTGTTATGAGCCTTAACATTGTGCTCACCAGATCCTATACTAAGAGCTATTCTTTGCAGAAGATTACCACCTTTATTCTTGCCCTGAGTTTTCTTGTGTTCAATGGCATTGCCTTAACGCAGCACATGATAGATGGTGAGTGGCTTTCCTTTTTCAGGCCCCTTACCAATCTCAACTATCTTTTTGTTTTGTCCTTCCTCGGGATTCTGTCGAGCTTTGGAACAGCACTGATCAGTGCCTATGCTCTCAGTCGTATGGCTTCTGTACCCGTGGCTGTGTTTTCTAGTTTCTCTCCACTTGTGACCATCATCTCCAGTGTGATGATTTTGGGGGAGAGTTTTTATTGGTATCATTTTCTAGGGGCAGTGTTGATTACCAGTGGAGCCCTGATTACCAATCTTTCTAAAAAGAGTCCTAACAAATAGATTAGAACCCTACCTACCTCTTGAATTCTTTGTGTTTTCCATCTTTCTTACAACCTACCTATTATCTCTTCTTCTTTCTCCCTTTTTTAGGAAGATTTATTCTTGACAACATATAAGTGTTCATACACAATATATACAGTAGCTACAGATAAAGGAGGACGCTCCCATGAATATTGTGATACGCAATGCCAGTGATGACCCAATCTATGTGCAAATCAAAAAGCAGATTCAAAGAGACATACTAACAGGAAAGCTTGCCGAGGGCACCAAACTACCCTCCATTCGCTTTTTAGCAAAGGAGCTTCGAATCAGCGTCATTACGACAAAGCGCGCCTATGATGAACTTGAACAAGAAGGTTATATCCACTCTGTTCAAGGAAAGGGCAGCTTTGTTGCACCACGAGATGAAAAGCTTCAACGAGAAGAGCATCTTCGCAACATTGAAGAGCATCTCAGAAAAGTGCTTCAACTGGCAACTTTGTCAAAGATCTCAAAACAGGAAATTGTAGAGATTTTAGAAACCTTGGAGGAGGAAGATGAAGAACATTTTAGAGGTTAAGGAGTTAGAAAAATAAGCTAGGTCCACTTAACTTCTCCATACCAGAAGGAGCTGTGGTGGGCTTTATTGGAGAAAATGGCGCTGGAAAGAGTACGACCATCAAATGTATTTTAGGTTTATGTAATGCAGATCATGGAGAGGTAAATATCTTTGGGCAGGAAATGAAGAAGAACGCCAAAGAGACCTTTGCCAGAATAGGCGTAGTCTTAGATGATCTAAATTTACCAGGGGATCTTAGGATTTCTCAAGTAGAAAAGTTCTGTGCAAAACTGTATCCCTATTGGAATGCAGTAGCTTTTCAAGGCTATTTGCAGAAGTTTAAACTTGTGGAAAGGAAGAAAGTAAAAGAGCTCTCACGCGGTATGCGGATGAAGCTTTCCCTAGCCATCGCACTCTCTCATGGTGCCAAACTGCTTTTACTTGATGAGGCCACAAGTGGACTGGATCCAGTCGTACGAGAAGAGATCTTGGATCTTCTTCTTGAGTTTATCCAAGATGAGACAAAAAGTGTGTTGATCTCATCCCATATTCTTTCTGATCTTGAAAAGGCAGCAGACTACATCGCCTTTATCCATGATGGTAAATTAATCTTCCTCGAGAATAAAGATCTACTCAGAGAAGAGTATGCTATCTATACACCCGAGGGTGATGAGGAAGTGATTACAACGGATGCCATTGTAGGAAAGAGAAGTCATGCCTATGGCAGCTCTTACCTTGCAAGGCGCAGCCTGGTTCCCACAAGTCTTATCCTTGATCGCCCAAGCATTGAAGAGATCATGCTCTTCTTCATCAAAGGAGGTCGCCATGTTGGCTCTACTTTATAAAGATTATTTGCTTTTAAGGAAGTATTTTGTGTTTATGATTCCTTTGGCAATCCTCTTTGTCGCTATTGCTGGAACACCAAAAGCATCCCATCTATGGCTTGTTCCCACCTTTGGACTACTCTTTACCTTTATCTTTGGTTTCATGAGTGTAGGCTTCGATGATAAGGACAAGGCTAAGCTATTCTACCTCAGTTCCCCTGCTTCCGTCACAGATTATGTCTTAAGCAAATATGGTCTTTCGTGGATCATTGGTTTCCTATCCGTGCTTGCTACCATTATCGTAGGAAGCTTAGACCCTGCTACCACCATGAAAACCATGATCCTGGTATCAGCATTATCCTTTGCAGCACCACTGTTTATTCAAAGCTTTATGCTACCGCCAATTCTATATCTTGGAGAAGAAAAGGGTCGCATTGTGGTTACTGTGATGTATATTTTGATCTTTCTTGGGATGAGGCAGATTCCAAGGATGAAGGCTGTGGTCTCCCTATTGGATAGACTTCCAGAGATGAAAACATATCCCTGGGGACCTGGACTGATCCTTTTCGTCTCTGTTCTCCTGATTCATCTTTTGTCCATTACTCTATCAGTGAAACTTATGAAGATGAAAGAATATTAAAAGGTATCCCTAGCCAGATGAAAAGTAAGAAGAAGATTAGTCATCTCCTCTAAGACAATTGCTTTAGGATAAGCTCTGCCATGAGCTTATGAGCCTCCTTATTGGGGTGGATACCATCAGGAAAGAGCTGAGGCCTAGGATCTACTTCTTGGAAGAAGTGGTCAAAGTCTAGAAGAAGGAAGTTGTTCTGCAAGGAGAAGTCTCGTAGAAAGCCATTAAAGCTAGAGACTTCTTTTTTTATTGCATCATACTGATTTTCGTAGATCCAAGCTGTTCGTTGAATATGTGCCTTGGGCATGATGGCAGTGGCAAAGATAGGGGTTGCGCCAAGCCTTTCAGCCTCCCGAAGGAGTTTATCAATCTCTTTTATAAGGAGCCGTGCAGGATATTGCTGAATCAGATCATTGATTCCAGCAAAGATTAGGACATGGGAAGGCTGATGGAGCCTAATCTCCCTTTGCATTTTGGGGAGGAGATCGAGAAGTCGAGCTCCATTAGCTCCTGCATTAACCATAGGAAAGTCCACCTTCTTTGCAAGGAGTTCATACCAAGATGCACCTGGAGGCACACCATAACCATAGGTTATACTATCGCCACAGCATAAGAGTTTCTTGATGGTCATCTTCTGTTTATCTCCTCCTTGATGTGTTCAATGGCTAAGGTGGTGGCTCTAATCATGGGTTCGTAGCGCTTGTGTTGTGGGTGGTCCTTTGGATATTTGCTTTGGGCTTTAGTTACTTTGCTTAAAATCGACTCCATGGGTGGAAGGGCCTTATGCAGTTCTTCCAGTGTGTAGTTTGAGGCTTGCTTTGCTTTTTCAAGTAATGCCTTAGAAATCTCTAGGGCTTTGATTCGATGTTTAAGAAGGGAATGCTGTGAAGTCCCTTCTTTACATTTTTTCTGTGCATCTTTACATCTTTTAATGGTTGAGCTTAATAGCTCTAGCGAGGTTTGTAGCTCCATATGGACTCCTTCTTAGAGGCTTTCCATGGCTGAGATGAGGATTTTCCCAGGGATCAAGCTTTCAGGGAATTCTTTCTCTTTGTAATCATGAATGGCACTGGCAAAAGCTTTTAGAGTAGGGGTGAGGAGTTTATCGCGATGATAGACAATGCTGAAGTTGCGTTTCCATGCTCCCATTTTAGGAGAAAAGGCGTAGAATTTGTTTTCTCTAATCTCTTTCTCAATCAGCCTTAAGGAGAGTACACTCAGCAGGTTAAACTCTTCCATGGCGTTTCGAATGGAGAAGGGGCATGTACTCTCATATTGGATGTTGATGTCATGACCCTGACGCATCATAAAATTCTCAAAGAGCTCACGTGTTCCTGAGCCTTTCTCTCTCATGTGGAAAGGAAAGTTCGCCAGCTCATCTAGGTGGACAGTCTTTCTTCCTGCCAAAGGATGGTAAGCAGTGCAGGCCATAACAAGACGATCTTTAATTACTGGCGTGTAGATCAGCTGAGGACTCTTAACGACTCCCTCCACCAAAGCAATGTCCAGTTTAGACTGCAGGAGCAGGTCTTCGATCTCCTTTGTGTTGGTGACTTTAATCATGATCTTGAGTTTAGGATTGTCTTCCTTAAAGTCTTTTACGATTTGAGTGAGAAGGGTAGTTCCTACGGTGAGGGTAGCACCGATGCGAAGAAGTTCACCTTGTCCTTTTAATTTATCTTCCATACGCTTGGCTTGGTCTAAAAGCTGGATGGCATGGCGATAAAGTTGGCTTCCGGCTTCTGTAATGGCCAGTTTATTCCCTAGGCGCTCAAAGAGCTTTGTGCCGTAATGATCCTCTAAATTACCGATGGTTTTGGACACAGCAGGCTGTGAAATAAACAGTTCTTCAGCAGCACTGCTCATGGTTCCAGAGCGTACAACTTCAACAAAAACTGCTAGAGAATGAAGATTCATAAGCATCCTTTCTATAACTAAAAGTTATCGCTTTAATAGCTTAATACAATTATACTCTATACCTTGGTCAAGGTACAATAGATGTACATGATATTTTAATGACAAAGGAGGTTCCATGAAGATAGTGATTATCGGTGGTGTTGCAGCAGGCACTAAAGTTGCAGCAAAAATCAGCCGAGAAAACCCTGAGGCAGAGCTACTCATTCTAACTAAAGGAAAACATATCTCCTACGCAGGATGCGGACTACCTTACTACTTATCTGGAGTCATCGAGAAGCCGGAAGAACTGATTGTGAATACCCCTGAGAGCTTTGAAGGTTTGACAGGAGCTAAGGTTCTTGTTGAGACAGAAGTAACAAAAGTTCTCCCAGACGAGAAAGTTGTTATTGCAAAGGATGCGCAGGGACAGGAAATGCGTGTGGATTACGACAAACTGGTGATTGCCACTGGAGCAGATTCAGTTAAGCCACCCATTCCTGGAATTGACTTAGAAGGTGTTTATTACCTACGTACTCCTGAAGATACTTATGAGCTACATGATGCTCTAAAAGAAGGAAACATTAAGAGAGCCCTTGTTGTGGGTGGTGGATTCATTGGATTAGAAGCTGCTGAGAACATTGATAAATTGGGCATTCGTACCGTTGTTATCGATATGGCTCCACAAATTCTTCCTGGATTTGATCCAGAAATGGCTGCTTTCATTGAAAATCATCTTGCACAACGCGGCATTATGGTCTTCACAGGAACCATGCTAAAAGAACTTGAAGGAGACGGTCGCGTAGAACGTGCTGTCACCGATCGACGTGCAATGAAAGTCGATGCAGTGGTCATGAGCGTAGGAATTCGACCCAATACAGCATTCTTAAGAGATACAGGACTAGAGTTTGCACCCAACGGAACCATTCTTGTCAATGAAAAGTTGGAAACAAATCTACCTGACATCTATGCTGCTGGTGACTGTGCCACAACCAAGAACGCCTTTACAGGTAAAGCTGCATGGAGCCCCATGGGTTCATCAGCCAACATGGAAGGTCGCGTTCTAGCACATACTCTTCTTGGAGAAGAGAAAAGCTTCAAAGGAAGCCTTGGTACAGCAGTGGTTCATCTACCTGGACTGAACTGTGGAAAAACAGGTTTTTCCATGGAAACAGCCAAAGCAGAGGGCTACGATCCAGTAAGCGTGACTGCAGTAGTTGATGATAAAGCACACTATTATCCAGATGCAGGAATTTTCTACATCAAAATGATCGCTGATCGTGAAACAGAAAAATTCCTCGGTATCCAGGTTCTTGGAGAAGGAGCAGTAGACAAAGTCGTTGACCTTGGTGTCATGGCACTTAGCTTCAAAGCAACACTGAGTGATCTAGAAGATCTTGATCTTGCCTATGCACCACCTTTCTCAACAGCTATCCATCCCTTTGTACATGTGGTGAATGTACTGAAGAACAAATTGGATGGCAGACTACACTCCATCACACCTACTGAATACCAAGAAGGTAAAGCAGAAGGATATCGTAAGATCGATGCACATATTGAGCCTGCTGGCCTTGCTGGAGTAGAGTATGTGGATTATGCAAAACTTGCTGATAAGCCGCCAAGTATGGAAAAAGATGAGAAACTACTCTTGCTTTGCTCCAAAGGTAAGCGAGCATATCTCACCCAAAACAGATTGGGAAGCCTAGGATACAAGGACACCTTAGTTCTTGAAGGCGGAACGCTGTTCAATAACATAGAAGATAATTAGGAGGAAAAATGGCTGCACTAACACTTAAACCAGAAGATGTACGTCGCGTAAAAGCTCTAGGTTTTCTTATTAATAAAGGAACCGACAACTTTAATGCAAGGATTATCACTGTAAACGGAAAGATCACAGCTGCACAACAAAAATGTGTTGCTGAAGCTGCTGAGAAATTCGGTAATGGAACCGTTACCTTTACTTCACGTCTTACCATCGAAGTTCCAGGAATCCCATACGATAAAATCGAAGAATTCCGTGAATACTTAGCAAAAGAAGGTCTGGAGACCGGTGGAACAGGTAGTAAAGTACGTCCAGTTGTTTCCTGTAAAGGAACGACATGTCAATTTGGTCTTATTGATACCTTTGGCGTTTCAGAAGAAATGCATGATAAATTCTACAAAGGCTATTTCGATGTTAAAACACCACATAAATTCAAAATCGGTGTTGGCGGATGCCCTAACAACTGCGTTAAGCCTGACCTAAATGACCTTGGTGTTATCGGACAACTTAAGCCTGTACTTGATCTTGATGAGTGCATGGGATGTAAAGTATGTCAACCAGAAAACATCTGTCCTATGGACGCTGCAAAAGTTGTAGACGGCGTTCTGAACATTGATGAAGAACTCTGCAACAACTGTGGACTTTGTGTTCAAAAGTGTCCCTTCGACGTTATTCCTGAAGGCGTTAGAGGATACAAAGTAACCATCGGTGGACGTTGGGGTAAAGTCGGCGAGCGTGGTAAACCAGTTGATAAGCTGATTGAAACAAAAGAAGAACTGATGGATATCATTGAAAAAACCATTCTTCTTTATCGTGAGCAAGGAAACACTGGCGAGCGTCTCGGACAAACCGTTGAGCGTTTAGGCTTTGAAAATGTAGAAGAGCAACTTCTTGATGATGCACTTCTTGCAAGAAAACAAGAAATCATCGATGCAGAACTCCACACTGTTGGTGGTGCTACCTGCTAAATGGCTTTGATGAAGGTTAGAGAAGCCTCTAACCTTCTTCCGTCTTCTTGAAAGGAGTTCTGATGTCTAGAAAGAATCTTGCTATCTTAGTATGTTTAGCCATTGCTGTTGTGGCAACATGGCTAGCAGGACTTCAGGCTTTTGTCGGAGGTCCAATGATTGGCCTACTTATCGGTATGCTGATTGTAAATATCCATCCTGTAGATGCTGAATTTAAAAAAGGTACAACCTTTGCAGGTAAGAAATTTCTTAATATCGGTATTATCTTAGCAGGAGCCACCCTTAACTTTACACAAGTACTGGGTTATGGAGCCAAAGCTCTACCTCTTGTTATTTTCAACATGCTGCTATCCTTTGGTGTTGCTATTACCTTTGGAAGAATGCTTGGACAATCAGATAATACTGGAAAACTTGTTGGTGGAGGAACCAGTATCTGTGGCGGTACAGCCATTGCAACAGTTGCTTCCATCATTAAAGCCAAGGAAGAAGAGATCGCTTATGCTATGACAGCTATCTTTCTCTTTGACGTCCTAGCTGCTATTACTTATCCTTATATTGCGGATTTATTAAATCTTACCGTCAATCAATTTGGTTTTCTTGCAGGTACAGCCATCAATGACACATCCAGTGTAGCTGCTGCACAAGAAACCTTTAACGTCATCAAAGGGATCCAAACAACCAATCCCATTACGGTGAAATTAACAAGAACCACCATGCTGATCCCCATGGCCATTGTCTTAACCATTCTTCAAGTAAAAAAAGATGGACAAGAATCTGGTGGAGAAAGCGTTGCGGATACCGTAAAAAGAATCTTCCCTTGGTTTATCCTTTGGTTTGTCATCATGGCACTTCTTAACACTCTGGGAGTCTTCTCTGCCATTGGTATTCCAGGAAAACTCTTTAGCATGAGCTATAAGTACTTTATTACTGCAGCTCTTGTAGGCGTTGGCTTTAAGATTCGCTTTAAAGATCTGTTCACAGAAGGAGCTAAACCAGTCCTCCTTGGAGGAATTACCTGGTTCTTCGTGGCACTGTCTACCTTTGTTTTCATTTATGTCTTTGCAGGATACATCGGATAAAGAAAACAGAAACATCATCTCCATGTCCTTTTGGATGTGGAGATTTTTTTGTTCTATAAAGGGAAAAAAACACTTTTGAAGTGAGCAAGAATCCCTCCTTCTTAGCAAAAAGAATGCAAAACATGCTATAATTGAGGCAGTATTTTAGAAAGGGGAGAAAGATGGAGCAATATGTCGTAGAAATGCGGGGTATTACCAAGCGCTTTCCCGGCATTATCGCCAATGATCAGGTGACTCTACAACTGAAAAAAGGTGAAATCCATGCCCTATTAGGAGAAAACGGAGCCGGTAAGAGTACTCTTATGTCGGTGCTTTTTGGTTTCTATCAGCCCGAGGAGGGTGAAATTTATGTTCGTGGAGAAAAGGTGGAAATCAAATCCCCCAATGTTGCCCACGAACTGGGCATTGGTATGGTACATCAGCACTTTCAACTTATTGATACCTTCACCGTTGTAGAAAACATTATTCTAGGTGATGAACCAGGTGGCGCTTTGGTCGATTATGCTAAAGCGAGACAAGAAGTCATCGACTTATCCCAGCAATACGGACTCAATGTAAATCCAGATGCAAAGATCGAGGACATCAGTGTAGGAATGCAGCAACGCGTTGAAATCCTAAAGGTTCTCTATCGAAAGGCAGACATCATTATCCTGGATGAGCCAACGGCTGTTCTAACACCGCAAGAAATAGATGAATTGATTGGCATTATGAAGAATTTTGCGGCGGAAGGAAAAAGCGTAATCCTGATTACCCATAAACTCAAGGAGATTATGGCGGTAGCTGATCGGGTCAGTGTTCTTCGTCAAGGGAAGTATATTGGGACGGTGGATGTTGCCAGCTCATCCGAGGAACAACTTGCCGAAATGATGGTAGGGCGTAAAGTTAGCTTTGCTGTTGAAAAAGGTCCTGCAAATCCTGGAGAGGACGTCTTAGTGATTAAAGATCTCTGGGTTAAGGATCAGCGGGGAATTGATGCCTTAGAAGGTCTCAATCTCCATTTACGTAGGGGTGAAATTTTAGGCATTGCAGGAGTAGACGGCAATGGTCAACAGGAACTGGTTGAAGCCATTACTGGCCTACGAAAAGTTGAATCAGGACAGATCCTCCTATCGGGTGAAGACATTGTGTCTCATCCCATTCGCTCCAGGATGGAGGGGGGCATCGCATACATTCCTGAAGATCGCCAGAGACGAGGTCTGGTCATGGATTTCCGTTTAGATGAAAACCTTGCCCTAAAGACCTATAACAAAGAACCCCTCAGTCATGGATTCCTTCTTGATCATGAAGCCATTAAAGAAAAAGCCAAGGAAATTATCGGCCTCTTTGATGTGCGCAGCAGTGAAGGAACAGAAACCATAGTGCGCAACATGAGTGGAGGAAACCAACAAAAGGCCATCATCGGACGAGAAGTAGACCTTGATCCACTGGTGATGATTGCTTCACAACCCACAAGAGGGCTTGATGTTGGTGCCATCGAATACATTCACAAACGCTTAATTGAGCTTAGAGATGACCAGAAAGCTGTTCTTCTAGTGAGCTTTGAACTGGATGAGATTATGAGCGTCAGTGATCGGATTAATGTCATTTATCATGGACGCATTACAGGTGATGTTAAACCTGAAGAAACAACAACCCAAGAACTTGGACTTATGATGAGCGGATCAAAGGAGGGCCCCCTTGTATAAGAAAAGAAGTCATTTAACGCTTTCCTTCATTGCCATACTGTTGTCTTTCTTAGTAGCTAGTATCGTAATGATTCTTTCAGGGATTAGTCCAAAGGGGTTCTTTGTTTCCCTGATTCGCACTATGACCGGCATGAATCTACAAGCCATTGGAAAAGAAGGCTTTTTCAATGCGCGGTATTTTGGGGAATTTATTCAAATCACACTACCCATCATTCTTACTGGTCTTTCTGTAGGTTTTGCTTTTAGAACAGGTCTCTTTAACATTGGAGCTGAAGGCCAAGTCATCATTGGTAGTTTTGGAGCTGTAGCTGTAGGCATTCTCTTTAAACTTCCCCTGGTTCTCCATGTGCCCCTAGCCATTATGGCAGCTATGCTTCTAGGAGCACTTTGGGGCTGGATTCCAGGTATCCTAAAAGCTAAATTCGGGGTCCATGAAGTCGTCATTACCATTATGATGAACTATATGGCCCTTTATCTTGGAAACTTTTTAATTAAAGCTCTTCCTGGTAGTGATAATCAGAAGACGGTTACACTCCATGCATCTTCGCTTCTGCACAGCGACTTTCTACGAAAACTCACAGGAAATTCCCGTCTCCACTGGGGATTTATTGCAGTAATCCTTGCGATTATTGTCTATCATTTTATTTTGGAAAAGACCACCTTTGGTTATGAACTCCGTGCAGTGGGTCACAATCGTGATGCAGCAGAGTATGCAGGTATCAAAGTCCCTAGCCGCATTGCCTATTCCATGGCCATTGCAGGTGCTTTTGCAGGACTTGCTGGTGCTATGCTATCCCTTGGAACCTTCGACTATGGTCGGGTGCTCTCTACTTTTGAGAACTATGGTTTTGATGGGATTGCTGTTGCCCTTCTTGGTGGTAACAGTGCTCTTGGTATCTTCTTTAGTGGACTGCTCTTTGGTGGACTTAAGAGTTCCCAAACCCTGATGCAAGCGTCGGGGATTCCTCTAGAGATAGCCATGATTGTATCAGCACTAATTATTCTCTTTGTAGCCATGAGCTACGGTATCGACAAAGTCCTGGATGCCCTGGGATCAAGAAGGGAGAAAAAACATGAATCTCATTAGTTCAATTGTGACTCTCTCACTGATCTACGCTACCCCCATTATTGTTACTGCATTAGGTGGTATCTATAGTGAGAGAAGTGGTGTTGTCAACATTGCACTGGAAGGGATCATGATGGTGGGGGCTTTTGTAGCAGCTGCCTTTACTCCCTTAAATGAAGCTGCACTGGGAGCCTGGACTCCTTGGATTGCTATACTGCTTGGATCCCTTGCAGGAGGACTTTTTAGTCTGATTCATGCATTTGCCAGTGTTGATCTGCGTTCCAATCAAGTTATCAGTGGTACAGCTTTAAATATGTTGGCTGCAGGATTTACCATTTATATGTGTCAGATTATTTTCAACATGCAACGGACGCAAACCTTTAACCGTGGATTTGTAAAAAGCAATGTGCCTGTGTTTTCACAGATTCCCATTATCGGTGATCTCTTCTTTAAACGCATGTACTATACCTTCTATCTGGCCATTGCATTAGTGCTGATCACGGCCTTTATTTTGAAGCGAACACGCTTTGGTCTGCGTCTAAAAGCATGTGGAGAACATCCATCGGCGGTAGATAGTGTAGGGATCAGCGTACGCAAAATGCGCTACATTGGTGTGCTTATCTCTGGACTTCTTGCGGGACTCTCTGGCGGAATCATGGTACTCACCCAAGCGACACAATTCACAGCTGGTAGCATTCACGGTGTTGGATTTATCTCCCTTGCTGCACTGATCTTTGGTAGATGGAATGCCTTTGGAGTACTTGGGGCTGGAATCTTTTTCGGCTTCTCTCAGATTTTCTCCATCTTTAGTCGGGACATTCCTTTCTTATCCAAGGTACCTACGGAGATTTTTTCTGCACTACCTTATATTTTGACAATTTTAGCCATGCTGCTCTTTAGTAGAAAAAGTGTTGGACCTAAGGCAGCTGGCGAACCCTACGACGTGTCCAAACGTTAGGTGGTATTATGCGACTTGATATGAGTCTTGTGCTGGAACAAAAGCAACAGTTAATTTTAACTCCGGCACTCAAGCTCAGTTTAGATATTCTTCAAGACAATTCTATGGAATTAAAAGAGAGGATCGAAGCAGAGGTGCTTGAAAATCCTCTCCTTGAGGTGCGTGAAACAGGATCTCCCCGAAGAGAATTTACCAGTTACTCTCCCTGGGATTTGGTAGAAGATCGACCTAGCCTAACCGAACATCTCTTAAGCCAGGTCAGCCTTCTTGAAGTCAGCGACAGGGAGAGGGGGCTTGTTGAACGCCTCATTGAGTATGTCAATCGAAAGGGATATCTTGTAGAAGAATATCTGCTGGATCATTACTTTAGTCGATTTAGTGAAGACGAAATGGAAAAGGGAATGTGGATCTTGCAGCATCTTCGTCCTGCAGGAATTGGAGCACGAAACCTAAGTGAATGTCTTGTGCTTCAACTTCGTGATCAGGGCCATGATACCTCTGTGGCGGTGGATATTGCTATGGAGAATCTAGATGATGTTGCTGCTCATCGATTGGATAAACTCTCAAAGAAGTTCGATGTGGAGCTTTCCGTTATTGAAGAAGCCATCGTCCTGATTCAGTCCCTGGATCCAAAACCTGGACTTGCTTACCATAAGGTGGAGCGTCAGAACCATCTAGTGGCGGATATCCTGGTTGAAAAAAAGGATGGAAAGCTAACCCTTTCCTTGAACGAACGCGTTTATCCCGATGTCCAAGTGAGTCCCTATTATTCCGGTTTATCTCTGGATGAACTGGATGATAAAAGCAAAGTCTATATTTCAGATAAAAGAAAACGAGCTCAGCTCTTTTTAGATGCCATTGCTCAACGAAGAAAAACCATCATCGCTGTGATGCAGAGCATTTTGGACTTTCAGAGGGACTTCTTCTATGAAGGAGACAGGGGCATGATTCCACTGAATCTTCTCGATGTAGCTGAAGTCGTGGATTGTCATGAATCCACCATTTCACGGGCCATCAATGGGAAGTTTCTCCTCTTTGAGAACCAACTCCATCCCCTTAGTTACTTCTTCCCCAGTGCCGTAGGTGGTGAAGGTGGAAGAAGCTTTAGCTCACTTCAAGTGAAGAGTCTGATAGAGGAGTTGGTTGAGAAGGAAGACAAACAAAAACCCTACAGTGATGAAACCTTATCGAAGAAGCTGGAAGAACATGGAATGATTGTGGCACGGAGAACCGTTGCCAAATATCGTGAAGAAATGGGGATTTTATCCTCTTTATTGAGGAAAAATTTCCGTGATGGGTAAATCTTACCCTAGGATGGGTATATAAGTTTAGTAGACACTGAATAGCATTGGAGGAAATTATGGCAAGAGTAGCAATTAACGGATTTGGTCGTATCGGCCAAGCAGTAGTGCGTATTTGGGCAGAGCAAAAGGACAGAAAGTTTGACCTAGCCCTGATCAATGGAGGAGATGTACAACGTATTTATTCTTCCCTCAAATATGACTCAGTTTACGGAGTTTTTCCCGGAACCGTAGAAAAGGGTGAGGACTGTGTATACGTCAATGGAGAAAAAATCGAAGTACGCAATCAACGTGAAGAAGATAATCTCCCATGGAAAGAGCACAACATCGATATCCTGATTGATTCTACAGGCCGTTATAGAACACGTGAAGGCGCTCAGATCCATCTGGATCAAGGCGCGAAAAAGATTCTGATTACAGCACCCGCAAAAGGCGATGACATTACCATCGTTATGGGTGTCAACGAACAAGATTATGATCCTGAAAAGGACCACATTATTTCTAATGCTTCTTGTACAACCAACTGCCTTGCTCCAGTAGCAAGAGTGTTGGATGAGAAATTTGGTATTGAACGCGGTATGATGACAACCATTCATGCCTACACCAATGACCAAGTTCTTGTAGACAGCAAGCACAAAGACCCAAGAAGAGCACGTGCAGCAGCTCTTAACATGATCCCCACCACAACTGGTGCGGCTCAAGCTGTTGCTCTAGTACTACCACAACTGGAAGGTAAATTCTCAGGAATGAGTGTTCGTGTACCAACACCTACAGTATCCATGGTAGACCTTGTGGTCAATACGAAAAAACCAGTAACTGTTGAAGAAGTCAATGCAGCACTAAAAGAAGCCAGTGAAGGTGAACTAAAAGGTATTCTCGGCTACAGTGAAGAACCACTTGTTTCCTCAGACTATAAAGCTGACAAGCGTTCCTCCATCGTCGATGCCCTCTCCACCGATGTACTGGGAGAAAATATGCTTAAGGTAATTGCCTGGTACGACAATGAGTGGGGCTATGCCGAGCGTGTTGTAGACCTCTGCGACTACATGGTTGACAAAGGACTATAAAAAAAGACCCGGCTTATACCGGGTTTTTTCAAGGAGATATCTATGAAAAAAACAATTCGCGACATGGACGTAAAAGGAAAAAAAGTCTTTCTACGCGTCGATTTCAATGTACCTCTCCATGAGGGAGAAATCCGTGATGACAGAAGAATTACAGCATCCCTGCCTACCATAAATTATCTTCTAGAGCATGGTGCAAAGTTAATCCTAGCTTCTCACTTAGGGAAGCCCAAAGGAGCAGATCCTGCACTGAGCTTAGAAGTGGTAGCCAAACGCCTGGGAGAGCATCTAGGACAAGAGGTTCTTTTTCACAGTACCCCAGAAGTTGTGGATGAAAAAGTAAAAGAAATGGTAGAAGGAATGGAAGAAGGAGATGTTCTCCTACTGGAGAACACCCGCTATGACGCAGGAGAAACAAAGAACGATCCTGCCCTAGCTGAGAAGTTTGCTTCGCTAGCAGATCTCTTCGTAGACGATGCCTTTGGTACAGCCCACCGTGCCCATGCATCCAACTATGGTGTAGCTGAGCTACTAGAGGGAAGAGCTTCCGGCCTTCTGATTGAGAAAGAACTGAAGTATTTTTATGATGCTCTAGACAATCCAGAGAGACCTTTCCTGGCCATTCTAGGTGGTGCTAAAGTTTCCGACAAAATCAAAGTCATCGAAAATCTTCTAGAGAAAGTCGATGAAATCATCGTTGCTGGCGCTATGGCCTATACTTTTATGAAAGCTCTTGGTCACGAAGTAGGTACCAGTCTCGTAGAAGAGGATCAAGTAGACTTTGCCAAAAAAATGCTCGACCTAGCAAAAGAAAAGAACATTGGCTTCCATTTACCTGTGGATTTTGCTACAGCTGCTGAATTTAAAGATGTAGAACCCGTCTACACAGAAGGCAGAGACATTCAAAAAGACTGGATGGGACTGGACATTGGACCAAAGACCATCGAACTCTTTAGAGAAGTCATCAAACCCGCAAAGACCATTGTCTGGAACGGACCAGTAGGTGTCTTTGAAATGCAAAACTATGCGAAAGGTACCAAAGCCATTGCTGAAGCCTTAGCAGAAAGTGATGCCATCACCATCATTGGTGGGGGAGACAGTGCAGCCGCAGTCACCGAAATGGGACTGGATGAAAAGATGAGCCATATTTCCACGGGAGGAGGGGCAAGTCTAGAACTGCTGGAAGGAAAAGAACTACCCGGCATTGCAATCCTGGAGGAAAAATGAGAAAAGAGATCATAGCCGGTAACTGGAAAATGAACCATACTCCTACAGAAGCCCTGAACTTCTTGAAGGAGCTTTCTGTAGAGAAGAAAGAAAACCAACGGGTTATTCTTTGCCCCAGCTTTGTCTGTCTACCAGGCATGCTAGACCATTTACCAGAAGGTGTTGAACTGTCAGCACAGAACATTCATCAGGAAGCTTCTGGAGCTTATACAGGAGAGGTTTCTGCAGCCATGGTGAAGGATCTTGGGGTAACCATGACCCTCATCGGTCACTCTGAGCGCAGGATGTATTACGGAGAGGACGATGAGGTCATTGCAAAGAAGATAAAAGAAGCCTTAACCCATGAATTAGAAGTTATCCTCTGTGTAGGAGAGCATCTAGAAGAAAGAGAAGCTGGCAAGGAAGAAGAAGTCGTAGCTTCTCAGCTTCGAGGTGCTCTAGGTGCTGTCTCAAAAGAAGAGATGAAGAAGATTCATTTAGCCTATGAGCCAGTCTGGGCCATTGGAACAGGAAAGACAGCTTCCAGTGAAGACGCACAGAAGATGAACGCCTTTATACGAAGTGAATTAAAAGAACTCTATGGTGAAGAAACAGCACAGAGTACCTCCATTCTCTATGGTGGTAGTGTAAAACCCGAAAATGTAGCTGAACTCATGGCCATGGAGGACATTGATGGTGCCCTAGTTGGAGGAGCTAGTCTAAAGCCTGCCTCCTTTATGGCCCTCTTGGAGTATTGATATGAAAGCAGCCCTGATCATTTTGGATGGCTTTGGCCTCAATGAAGGCGAGCGAGGAAATGCTGTTAAAGCAGCAAAAACGCCTGTTTTTGATGCACTGATGGAAAACTATCCCAGCAGTATGTTGCGAGCCAGTGGACAGGATGTAGGTCTTCCTGAAGGACAGATGGGAAACTCAGAAGTTGGCCATCTGAACATTGGTGCGGGAAGAATTGTCTATCAAGCCCTCCTACGCATTACGAGAGATATGGCCGATGGCAGCTTCTACCAGCGAGAGTATGTAGAGGATGCCTTTAGTGGTGTTGGAGAAGGTAAACTTCATTTCTTGGGACTTCTCTCTCCCGGTGGTGTTCATTCCCACAGTGCTCACTTAAAAGGCCTACTGCTTGAAGCAAAACGACGTGGCATCAAGGATGTATACGTTCATGTCTTTTTAGATGGGCGGGACACACCCCCCGATAGTGGCATCAGAGATGTAGAAGATCTCGTTGCCTTTATGAAGGAAGAAGGTGTGGGAAAGATCGCCACAGTCAGTGGACGCTACTATGCCATGGACCGGGATAGGAGATGGGAACGTATACAAAAGGCCTATGATGCCATAGTATATGGAGAAGGAGAACTCCTTGATCCTGTTCTAGGCATTCAGAAATCCTATGAAGAAGGGGTTTTGGATGAATTCGTAGTGCCCTTTGTAACGGAGCCACAGGGAGTCATTGACTCAGGAGACACCGTCCTCTTCTACAACTTTAGGCCTGACCGTGCAAGGGAGCTCACCGAAGCCCTAACCCAAAAGACCTTCAATGAATTTAGGCATCGA
>CAMFGQ010000014.1 GCA_945950065.1 uncultured Clostridia bacterium | reverse complement strand
CCTTTCTTCATGAAAAAAGCTAGGGTTTATGCCCTAGCTTTGCTTTTCTACATTTACATCATCATACTTTGAATCGACATCGAATTTTTTCACCACATAGGAGCATTGTGCCTTCAGCTTAAAACCCTCTTCTCGTGCTAAATCCGAAAGCTCATCTAACAAGATTCCGGCAATGCTTTGCCCTCTGAGTTCCGGACGAACACGGGTAGATGTAACCACATAGACATCCTCTTTAAAGGGTTTGTATTCAATGACAGCTAGAGGATTTTTCTCATCATCACCTATCCAAAGTCGACCAACACCTCGTTTCACTTCTTGCATCATTGCCTCCTCACTCTTGTTTAGATAGTAACGGCGCCCTGCATATTCATGCTCGGAATCACCTTACTCATCTTTCGATACTCACTCAACGTTCTTTACAGACATACTCCATCTAGTCCCGAAAGTCTTCCGTAAAAGAATCCCCTCTTCCGGGATAGAGGCTATAGAGGATAGTGATCATTTGATTCCAGGGCGCCTGCCTCTGCTATTTATATATCCTAAAATAACAAAAATAAACGATTAGTAGAGCGGAAGATGACGATAAATTATAAATTTTTCCCGTTCATCCTCTTCCCAATCTAGGCGAATGCGAAGGACTTTTTCAAAGGTGGTGTATTTCTCCAAATAGTATTTATAATCGATAAAAGGATAGTAAAGGATCAAGTAACACTCGCGATCTTTTTTCTCAAGAGATCTCTCGATGTTGGCAAGTACTTTTCTAAAAATCTTTACCGAGAAAGGGTTAAAGAAATAGAAGACATCTTGGTCTTCAGGAATAAAGTCCTCTACATGACACTGCAAAAAGGTAAAAGGAGACTCCTCTAAATCCTTACGCTGTAAATAGCTCTGTTCATTTTCTTTCAGCTCTGCAAAGGTCTCTTCATGCAATTCAATCCCCGTAACGCGAAGGTTAAATAGATGGTGAAGATAAAAACTCACTCTCCCTCTCCCACATCCAAAGTCAACGACATGATGCTCTTCCTTTAAAGGGAAGTCTTTGGCAAGCTGTGCTAAGGCTCGATAGGGCGTTGATTCACAGCGATAGTACTCAGGCTCATCATCCCATTCGCGATAACCAAGGGTTTCGATTCCAAGCACCTCATCATAATATCTCTCCATGGTTCCTCCTCAGCACACATCATAGCATAAAAAAAAGCCAGGCGTACCTGGCTATAACAATTATGCTGTTTTCTCTTGTTTTTCAAAGCTTTTCTTAATGCTATCTGCTAAAGCATCCATGGCTTCATCATCACGCTCTGACATAGAGGAGACAAGTTCAACCTCTTCATCAAGGATGGTCATGTTTTTCATTTCATCAATGATTTCTCGCATGATTCTACCGGATGTTGGAGCCCAGGATCCATTGGAGATCAGCCCAATGGTACGATTCTGTAGATTAAGCAGCTTCATGTGTTGCAGGAAATTCTCCATCGGCGGATAGAGATTCAGATTGTAGGTAGGAGCCACAAGCACCATATGAGAATACTTGAAAGCTTCAGCAATCAGATAGGACTCATGGGTCTTGGACACATCGTAAAGTTTAAGATTGGTCACTCCCCGCTCTACAAGACGTCTTGCTAAACTTCTGGCTGCATTTTCTGAAGAACCATACATGGAGCCATAAATGATCAGAACTCCATCCTCTTCAGGGGTATAGGTGGACCATTTGACATATTTATCGACAATGTAGCCAAGATTGGTTCTCCATACAGGCCCATGCAGAGGTAAGAGCATTTTCAGTTCCACACCTGAGGCCTTCTTGAGAAGCGCCTGAACATGAGGACCATATTTCCCAACAATATTCGTCAGATAGCGACGAGCATAGTCAAGATATTCTTTTTCAAAGTCCACTTCATCATCAAAGAGACGTCCATCCAGGGTTCCGAAACTACCAAAGGCATCAGCCGAGAAGAGGAAACCATTGGTAACATCAAGGGTGACCATGGCTTCTGGCCAGTGCACCATAGGAGCTTCGATAAAGAGGAATTCATGCTTTCCTGTTTTCAGGGTATCCCCCTCTTGCACCTCAATGAGCTTCGTGTTGTCTAGATTAAAGCCAAACTGTCCCATAAGAAGATAGGCTTTATTGGTGCAATAGACTTGCGCCTTAGGATAGCGAAGAAGAACTTCTTCAAAACAGGCAGCATGGTCAGGTTCCATATGGTTGATCACAAGATAGTCTAGATCACGTCCATCCAACACATGCTCTACATTTTCCAGATACTGACGAGCCACAGCCCAATCCACCGTATCAAAGAGCACCGTTTTTTCATCTAAAAGGAGATAGGCATTATAGGATACTCCCTCTGGAAGAGGATGTATGTTCTCAAACAAAGCTAAACGGTTCTCATCAGAACCAACCCAATATAAATCATCGGTGATTTTTCGTACATTATGCATCATTTACCTCCTTATACTTCGATAAATGCGGTCTTCTCTTCACCACACTCTGGGCATGTCCACTCTTCTGGAAGTTCTTCATATTTGGTTCCTGGTACGATGTCATTTTCCATATCGCCCACACCTGGATTGTATTCAAAGCCACATCCATTACATACATAGAGTTGCCAGATTTGTTTTGGTTGTTTGGGTTCTTTTCTCTTGAGTTTAATCATTGGTGGAGCAGGTTTCTTTTCACCCGTATCCAGACGTTTGGCAAGCAGTGGTAAGATCTCTTGTAGATCACCTACAATACCATAGTCAGCATTTTTAAAGATCTTAGCATTGGGATTGTTGTTGATGGCAACGATGGTAGATGCTTCTTTTAATCCCTTGAGATGCTGTCCAGCACCAGAGATTCCAGCCGCGATATACAAGTTCCCTTTGAAGCTTTGTCCAGACATACCTACATAGCGATCCAGAGGTAGATATTTTAGGGTCTCAGCCACAGGTCGAGAGGAACTAATGGCAGCTCCTACATTCTTAGCTACTTTTTCAATCAGCTTCATGTTTTCTTTTGCACCGATACCTTGACCAGCACTGACAAGACGCTCAGCTTTTCCTACAGGGGTGTCAATGGGAATTCCCACCGTAAAGTCATAACCATCAGCTTCAAGTGCAGCAACCAGTGCATCCACTTGTTCTTCAGGTGTACCATCTTTGAAAATGATTTTCTTACGGTATCCGGTTGTTCCACCAGGAGCACGTTTTGTTTGAGGCTTTGTGGTTCGACTAATGGGTCCAAGTAGATTTGCGGCAATGACTACACGCATGATCTCATTGGTTCCTTCATAGATGGTGGTAATTTTGGCATCACGATAGAAGCGTTCAACTTCCATACCCTTGAGATAGCCATTACCACCGTGGATTTGAAGAGCTTCATTAGCAACATAAATAGCTGCTTCAGATGCATACATTTTAGCCATAGCAGCTTCTTTTCCATATCGCTCACCTGCTGTCTTAAGTGCAGCAGCTTTATACACAAGAAGTCTTGATGCACTGACCTTGGTGTCCATATCTGCCAATTTGAAGCCAATAATCTGTTGTGCTCCAATGGGCATACCGAATTGCTCACGATCTTTAGCATACTCCAGAGCAGCCTCAAAAGCACCTTGAGCAATACCTAGAGCTTGAGATGCGATTCCAATTCTTCCACCATCTAAGGTCTGCATGGCGATTTTGAAGCCTTCTCCTTCTTTACCGAGAAGGTTCTCTTTGGGTACACGCACATCATTAAAGAGAAGCTCTCTTGTTTCAGAGGAGCGAATTCCCAATTTATCGTAATGCTCTCCAAACTCGAAACCCTTCCAACCTTTTTCAACAATGAAGGCTGAGATGCCTCGAGTACCAATTCCAGGCGTTGTCACAGCAAAGACGATGTAAGTATCGGCTTCACCACCATTGGTTATGAATATTTTATTGCCATTTAAGATATAGTGATCACCCTGTAAGACGGCTACGGTCTCTGTACCACCTGCATCAGATCCAGCATTTTCTTCCGTAAGTCCAAAGGCTCCTAATTTTTCGCCTTTAGCCATGGGAACTAAGTATTTCAGTTTTTGCTCTTCGGTTCCAAAATCATAAATTGGATTACATCCTAGGGATGTGTGAGCTGAAAGGATGACACCTACTCCAGCGTCAACTCGGGATAGTTCCTCTACCGCAATGGCGTAGCTGATCATATCCAGTCCAGCTCCCCCATATTTTTTCGGGAAATAGATTCCCATCAGTCCCAGTTCACCGAGTTCCTTGACAATTTCCTTTGGGAATTCATTCCCTTGGTCCAACATAAAAGCTAAGGGTTTGACTTTTTCTTCTGCAAAAGCACGAACTTTTTCTCTTAGTTTTTCATGTTGCTCTGTAGTTGCGTACAGCATACTTACCTCCTCATCTCTGGTCTTTACTTATTAGCATATGCCAATATCTATAGTATACACTATTTTAAGGAAATGTGGTGAATTATTTTCGAATCCTCTGCATAAAAAAACAACAGGAACGTTATAAGTTCCTGTTTAGCATGAAAATTAATACTTTATCTCTTTCCTTTGTCTACTTGATGAAGAACTTATCTTGTCTTTTGACTTTTATGTAGAATAGAATGATTTTTCACCTTCTATCTTTGTTCTTTGCCAAGAACTTCTTTCCATGGTGAAACCAAGCTGCCAGCAAAATAAAACCAATCCCTAATATCTTCATTAGAGAAATGTTTTCTGAGAAAATGAATCTTCCTAATAAAGGTGATAACAAGACACCAAAATAATCATAAATCCCAATCTCCCCCGCTGGAGCAAGTTGGTATGCGATGGTTACACTCCATTGACCTAAACCACCCGTCAGGGCTACCAAAAATAGATAGATCCACTGCTTTGTGCTGGGGAGTACAAAAGACCCAGGAAGAAAAGCAGCCGACAGAACAACGCAGCTTAGGGCAAACCAAAAGAGGATCAAATCAGGTGATTCCCTGTCCTGCAAAAGATGAATGCTGATGTAGGCAACACTCACCGCCAGAGCTGAGTATAAACCAATGATTCCTGGAACTATACCTAAGTATCCCTGTGGTCGTAAGATCAACAGGGTACCAATAAAGGCCAAGAGTAAGGCAATGAACTTATTTCTGTCATAGGACTCTTTTAAGAGAAAGACTGCAAGAAGTCCAATCCACATGGGACTGGTTCGATAGAGAACTTGCGCAACACTGAGATCCAGCTTTGCATTGGCATAGAATAAGCCAACCATGGAAGAAAATCCTACCACAGCACGGATAAAGATAAGAAAAGCATTGGACTTCTTTGGAAGAAGAGAAGCCTTACTTTTTCTCAAACGAACATACCCATAAAGAAGAAGGGGGATGTTGCGAAAGAAAATCTGCTCCATTAAAGGAATTTCTACTGCACCCAGTTTTACAAAAACCCCTAAAAAGCTATGCATAATGGAAGAAAAAAGCATTAGCCTAACTGCCCGATTCATCTTGCCTCCTCTCACATCAAGTCTATCATAGATACTTCCTTTTAGCTGGAGGGTAAAAGATTGTGCTCGAGATCCTATGAAGGAGATGCCATTTTTATCTCTCCTTTTGTTCTTGTCTAATCCTCGTCTCATTCAACAAACACCCAGTGTAAACAGTCTGTTTAAGGGTATAGTAGTACTAAGAAAAAAGGAGGTAAGTTCATGCGATTAGAAAACAAAGTTGTACTCTTAACTGGTGCTAGCTCAGGAATTGGTTACTCCATTGGAAGACTCTTTGCTCAAGAAGGAGCAAAGGTGATTGCCATGGCCAGACGAGCCGATCGACTTGAAGAGTTAAAGGCTCAAACCCAAGAGTTCTCAGGTGAAGTCATCCCTATGCAGGGCGATGTATCTTCTCAAGAAGACATTGACCGGGTCATTGGAGAAACCCTTGAGCGCTTCGGAAGAATTGATGTCCTGATTAACAACGCAGGCGTTCTAGACAATTATCAATCTGCTGGAGCCGTGGAAGATGAGATTTGGCAACGCGTACTGGATGTGAACATCACAGGAGTCATGCGTATGACACGTGGCGTACTCCCTAGCATGATTGAACACCAAAAAGGAGTCATCATCAATACCGCATCAGTAGGGGGCTTCCACGGAATGCGTGGTGGATTAGGCTATGTTGCTTCTAAACATGCAGTGGTAGGTATGACAAAGAACATCGGTTATACTTATATTGATGATGGAATACGCTGTGTTGGTGTAGCACCAGGAAGTTATGAAACCGAAATTGGTGGAACCGTAAAGAATCCTGACATGAAAACTCTTGAGAAACTCATGAAGGGTTTTGAGCTCTTCCCCCATACAGGTAATCCTGATGATCTCGCTCACCTCTATCTTTTCCTTGCATCAGATGAGGCGGTCTTTATGAATGGAACCACTGTTGTTTCTGATGGTGGATGGATATCCTTCTAAAAAAGCAAAAGTAAAGATCTAAACGGTCACAAAAAAGGTGTGCGTACGCACACCTTTATCTTTTGGTCCGATTAAGCTACTGGAAAGAACACCTTCATGTCTTCTTCTACAGTGCTGTTTGGAGCGATATTGAACTTCTCTACCAGAACCTCAGTCACATTGGGGCTTAAGAAAGCTGGTAGTGTGGGTCCAAGATGAATGTTCTTCACTCCTAGTGACAGGAGAGCAAGAAGTACGATGACTGCCTTTTGCTCATACCAAGCAATGTTATAAACAATCGGTAGATCGTTGACACTCTCCACTCCAAAAATCTCAGCAAGTTTTAATGCAATAACCACCAATGAATAGGAGTCGTTGCATTGTCCTGCGTCAAGTACTCTTGGAATGCCACCAATATCCCCGAGGGGGAGTTTGTTATAACGATACTTAGCACAGCCTGCTGTTAAGATGACGGCGTCTTCTGGAAGTGCGTTGGCAAAATCCGTATAGTAGGATCTTCCCTTTTGTCTTCCATCGCAGCCTGCCATAACAACAAACTTCTTAATTGCGCCAGTTTGAACTGCCTCTACAACTTGATTGGCCAATTGGAAGACTTGATCATGGGCAAAGCCACCTACAAGTGTTCCTTCTTCAATGGCTAAAGGTGGTTCACAGGTTTTGGCGAGTTCAATGATTTCTGAAAAATCTTTGATTTCACCAATCTCACCAGGAATGTGCTTGCATCCTGGATACCCAGCCATACCTGTTGTAAAGAGCTTGTCTTTATAGCTATCCTTTGGTGGAACAATGCAGTTGGTGGTCATGAGGATGGGACCCCTGAAGCTTTCAAATTCTTCTTTTTGCTTCCACCAAGCATTACCATAGTTACCATAGAAGTGATCATACTTTTTAAAGGCTGGATAGTAATTAGCAGGTAGCATCTCTGAATGGGTGTAGATATCCACTCCAGCATCTTTACTTTGTTCCAGAAGCATTTCCATGTCGCGAAGGTCATGACCTGAGATTAGAATACCAGGACGTGTTCCTACTCCTATGCGAACTTCGGTAACCTCTGGATGGCCATAGGCCGATGTATTGGCTTCGTCAAGAAGAGCCATGGCTTTAACGCCAGCAGAACCAGTTTCTAAACAAAGTTGAACCAGTTCTTCAATGCTAACATCCTCTAATGTCTTGGCCAGTGCCATTTGGATAAAGGCGTCAAGCTCAGGATCATCTTTGATGAGAACATTGGCATGCTTTGTATAGGCACTGAGGCCTTTGAGTCCATAGATGGTGAGTTCTTTTAAGCTGCGAACATCCTGATCTTCTTCAGCTAGGATGCCTATGTTAAAATGAATTTTGCTCCAGCTATCTGGATTGGTATTTTCCCAAAGAGCAGCTTCGGGAAGATTGTCAAAACTCTCCAGCTTGCTACGTAATTCCTGTGTACGTTGGATGGTTTTTAGGGTGCGTTCTTCCAGTGCCTCTTTGTCGAAGTTGGCATTTGTGATGGTCATAAAGAGATTGCCTGTCACAAGATGATTTGTGTCTTCATCAATCTCAACACCTTGCTGACGGAGGACAGTTGTTACCGCGCTTAGTCCCTTGGTAGTCCAAATCAAAAAGTCTTGTACTGCAGCTACTTCAGGAGTTTTACCACAAACTCCCATTTTGGTACAACCTGTGTTTCCTACTGTTTCCTGACATTGAAAACAAAACATGTCTCCCATTGTTCCTCCTTTACGGTTAAGGGTTATCGTTGTTCTTTTTACTCCTTTAGTTTAGTGCATCTCTTCTTTATTTTCTTTGATTTAGATCAATGTTTAGCTGCCTTTGTAATGCTTCCCTGTTCTTGACTTTAATGGTTCCATATCCTTTTGTTTCAACAAATCCTTCTTTGCGCAATTGACTAATCTTTCTGCTCACTGTTTCCACAGTCAAATTAATCCTCTTGGCAATGTCTTCTCTTGTGAGATAAAGGGGTACTTCAGGATTGAGTTCTGTTTCTCGAATCAGAAAAAGTGAAAGTCTTTTTCCTGCATCCTTCTCTCCAAGGATGCTCAGAAGCGTCCGATCTTCACTATGCATGGCTGATAAAACCTGAATGATTTTGATGGCGATTTCTGGGTTTTGGCGAATCATCTGCAAGAGATCATCTTCTTGAATAAAACAAACACCGGTTTCCTCTAGAGTAATGGCCTCCTCTTGGGAGACGGCATCATTAAACATGGAGTCGCCACCATAAAAATCTCCTGCTCGCATCATCTCCACAATGACTTCATTTCCTTCAGGTGAGTAGCGAACAAGTTTTAAACTACCATAGCGCAAAATATACAGTCCCGAAATAGCATCCCCCACGGAGAGCACTGTAGTTTTAGGTGGATAGATTTTGCGGCGCACTAAGGCCCCCACTTTTTCCATTTCTTCTGCATTTAAATGAGAAAAAATCGGGACACGATAGACACATTGTCTTTCTTCACAACGACTATCACATAACTGAGTTACTCTTCTCGCTGCCATTTCATTTCCTCGCCTTGGGAATCGAACTTCTTCCTTTTTCCACTGATTTCTTCAATGTCCACAGCATAAACAAGGACCCTATCCTTGCTCATCTCTATGGCTTCCCTAAAATACATCATTTTGGTTGGGGTGTATTTTTCACAGATGTAGCGAAGAGCTAGAACTTTTTCTTCATCCTCGGCTCTGCGCACCCTTCCCTTGATCATGGTAGAGGCATACTCCGTGGTAAAGACTTTAGATAAGAGTAGGCTCACACCTTTTTCTTTCACCATGAATTTCAGTTCTTCCTCTTCATAGAGTTCAGGAACATGGACATCCGTAGCAAAGACCACCAGTACTTCTGCACCATCTTTTAGTGCTTCTACTTTTTCTCCTGAAGTAGCAGAGTGAAAGTATATGGTTTTTCCCTTTCGCGCAAAGGACAAGATTCTAGAAAGAACTTGACCATCATGACACAGACTAAGGACCCCAAAGGAAGCTTTATCCATGACCTCTAGTGCGAATTTTTCTGACATTTCTCGATCTTTTCTTCTCATCCAATCCTCCCTTTCCTACACGATAAAGTTATACCCCTTTAAAGATTCCCAAAGCAAAAAGAAGATCTCCTAAAGGAGGAGATCTTCTGGTTTTCCCTAATATGCCCAGCGCCGCATGAATTCAGTAAGGACCTCTACACCAGCAACAAGATCCTCTATCTTTGTATCTTCCAAGGGGTTGTGACTGATTCCAGCAATAGAAGGAACGAAGAGCAAAGCAGTGGGAATGTGTTCAGCAAAATTTTGTGCATCATGTCCTGCACCAGACACCATGGATAGACAAGGAATCTCTTTGTCTTCACAGATCTGTAGCAGTTCTTCTTGTAGTGTCTTATCCATGGGTACAGCCACGGACTTCATATAGCACGGGAAGGAGTAATGGAGTCCTTCTTCAAAGGCAAGTTTAGCAAATCGCTTTTTCACATCCTCTTCAAAGGCTTCAAGGATGTTCTCATCACAATGACGAAGATCAATGCTAAAGCGTACCATGCCAGGGATCACATTGCTGGTGCCTGGGACGATAACCAGTTTACCTACTGTTGCCACCATAGGATCCCCCACCTTTATGGCCATGTCCTGTAGTAAGAGAATCATTTTGCTTGCGCCAAGAAGAGCGTCTTTTCCCATGTACATGGGAGTTGTCCCTGCATGATTGGCTGGTCCGATTCACTTAACCTCGAATCGCCTTTGGCCTACAACTAAGTGGAAAATTCCTAATGTCTCTCCTCTATAGGTGTCCATGATACTCCTCGCCTAGGGGATTATCCCATGAGTTCTTTCAAAAAGGTTGTGACTCCTTTACCGATTTCGTAGTCTTCTTTGAGTTCAAAAAGAACCTTCTCAATGGCACCCAAGGAACTTAGAAGATAGTGTTCATCTGCATTGCCCATATGGCCTATTCTGAACATTTTTCCTGCATAGGCTGCAAGTCCACCTGCTACCTGTACTCCCTTTTCTTCAAGTTTCGTCCTGAAAGCTACATCTTCCACTCCTTCTGGATAAAGGGGGTTGGACAGGGTCGTTGCACGAACCTCAGCTTTCGCTAGAGGAATAAGGTCCATTGCTTCAAGAGCAGCTTGGAATGCACGTGCATTCTTACGATGGCGGGCATAACGATTTTCGATGCCTTCTTCTTTAATTATCTTTAGACTTTCTTGTAGAGCCCAAATAAGGTTGACTGCAGGTGTAGCGAAATACTTACCTGTATCATCCATAATGGGTTCCCATTTCTTATAGTCACAATAATATTCACTTATGGTTCCAAGGCTTTCTCTGCGCTGGAGGGCAGTCTGATTGGCCCAAAGAATAGCTAAGCCAGGTGCTACACCAAAGGCTTTTTGACTTCCTGTAAAGAAAACATCAACATGATGCTTGTCTAGATAGATTTCTTCACCTGCCGCTGAACAAACTCCATCCAAAATATACAGGGTATCGGGGAAATTCTTCATCACCTCACCGATTTCATCAATGGGAGCACATACGCCTGTGGAGGTGTCCACATGGGTTACTGTAACAGCTGCATAGGTCTTTTCCTGTAGTTTTGCTTCAAGGTCCTTGGCACTGACAGCTTCTCCCCAGGGCGCACTGATCACATCGTAGGCATAGCCCTTTCGCTCAGCAATCTCTATAAAACGGTCACCAAAGAATCCATTGGAAACGATCAGCAGTGAATCCCCTGCTTTTAGACTGTTTGCAAGTGCCATCTCCATTGCAAAGGTTCCAGTTGCTGCAACGACAAAAACTTTTCCATCACAGTTCCAAAGTTCCTTTAGGTCCTGAATCACCTCACGAAAATCCTCTACAAATCTTTTGTCTCCAAAAGCGATGGTCTCCCTTCCCATTTGGTCCTGAATACTACGTACAACAGGAGTTGGTCCAGGAATCATAAGTAGTTTGTGGTTCTTCATCATTTTCCTCCTTGAGGGTCCATTTCCCTCTTCCTTTGATTGCTTTTTCTGCCTCAACAATGAGAGAAGAATCTTCGGTGTGAAAGAGAAGGGATTCCTTTCTCTCAGAGAGAAGCTCTATAATTCAATAAAAATCTCCATAACCTAAGCTGCGATAATCTGGACTCACAGGTCCGATCTTTGGTCCAGAAGATATACATTTCTTAGGATTCCATCAACAATGCTGTCTTTTATCTTTTAAGTTGAAATCTCAAACATGACGAAACCTAACCAGTCTTCGGAATTTCATGCTTCTGTACTAAGTATAGCATAGCTCTACTTGAGCCCCTTTGATAAAGCCTATCTACAGAAGACAAAGCCTCTCCTCCTTTATCCACTTTATGCATCTGAAATACATTATTGTATAGAAATGAAAGAAAAAGCCCTAGGCCTTTTCGTAAATCACTTTTCCATTTAAGATGGTCATCAGAGCCTCGGCTTTTCTGATGTCATCTTCACTACAGCTTAGAAGATCACGATCCAGTAGAACCACATCTGCCAGCTTACCAGCTTGAAGTGAACCCTTTATATCTTCTTCTCCTGTCAGATAGGCACCTTCTCGGGTCATCATGTACAAAGCTTCTTCTCGACGAATGGATTGTTCTGTTCCCAGTTGATACCCTCTCACGCCTTTTCGCGTTACAGCAGAATAGAGATTCCAAAAGGGATTGACATCGGCACAGGGCATATCGGTGCTAAGTCCTACATGTATCCCTGCCTCAAGATAGTCTTTTAATGGTGTGAAGCTCCTTCTCATTTCCTCAGGTAAGAGTTCACCATACCCATCAGCTTCCCCATAGATAAAGAATACTTGGCATACAGCACCAATCTCAGCCTCCTTCATCTTTCTCAAAGCATCTTCGCTTGGATAGTAAGCATGGATGATGTGGTGTCGATGTTCTCTTGGGTTCTTTTTCCAAGCCTATAGATTGCATCCACAGCAGCATCGATTGCAAGATCACCCATAACATGGATACCAACACTCCACCCTTTTTCATGGGCTTCTTCAACATAGACATCGAGTTTCTCCAAATCTAGGCGAAGGTTCACTTCTCTTGGTTTTTCTTCTCCCAAATAGGGCCAACTCTTCAGTGCTGTCCCTGAAGTCAGACCACCATCGATGGCCATTTTTAGGCCACCATATCGAACCCATTCATTGCCATAATCAGTCTGAGGACCATAGTCATTGACCAAAAGAGCAATACGGGATTGATTTTGTTTTAGGGTAAAGCCATGCCAATTGGGCATAAGGCATACGCGACCTTCCAGTTCTTTTTTCTGGTCCAGTTGAATGTAGGCACGCTCAACATCGCGGCTGACACCAGCTTCCATAACTGATGTAATTCCATAGGTTTTAAAGACACTGAGAGCTTTTTTAATGACCCGCTCATAGACCTCAACCTCAACCGATCCCTCACCTGCCCCAAAATCATCACTGCCCAATAGATTATCCATTGCCTGGCGAATCAGCAGTACAGCTTGACCTTTTAAGATTCCATTGGGTTCACCCTCTTTATCTTTACAAATTTCACCATTATAGGGATTTGGGCTATCCCTTGTTATCCCTGCCAACTCTAGGGCTTTACTATTTACAGCACTAGCTCCAAAGATGCGTTCAAGCACAACAGGTGTAGTAGGACTAACTTCATCAAGGACATCTTTGGTGGGTGGACGATTTTCAACAAATTGACTTTCAATATAACTCCCGCCCACGATCCACTCACCGGGACTCGCTTTTTCTACTGCTTCAGCAATGATCTTTTTTAGGTCGTCAAAGTTATCAATCCCAAAAATAAGAACGCCTTCGTAAAGCATCCCTGCTTGCCAAGGATGGCAGTGGGGATCATTAAAGCCTGGGAGAACAGTATTTCCCTTGGCGTCAATTAGGCGGGTCCCTTCTGTCTTCATTGCTAGGATTTCTTCATTGGTTCCAGTAGCTAGGATGTATTTTCCACCAATTGCTATGGCTTCAACTTGGCTTCTCTCATCGTCTTGTGTAAGGATGTTGCCATTATAGAGATTGAGACTTGGTTGTAAAAAAGCTGCTGTTTTCATTTTCTTTCTTTCATAGAAAAAGGTTAAGGCTGTACCTTGCCCCTCTTTTCAAGCTAAATCTTAACTTGAAGTGGCTTAGCTTCTTTTCAATTAGCGATTGCATTTAAGATTTCTAGTGCAATAGCAATGGAAACAGCTGTTACCGCTAATCCAACATAGGCGTTAACAAGCCCTCCTACTGCTACAAAATATGACACTATAGAACGCTTCTTCGTCCAGATCATACTTACCCATGGGATTGTCTTTTTCTCCACTAAACTGACCAGTGGTGATCGCTCTTTCTTCAGCTTCATAGAAGGGACCAATGTCTGCTTTATAATCAAAGCCATGACGATGGTGATTAAAAGGGGTAATAATGATAGAAAACTATTTTCCATGTGCATACATCCCTTTCTTTTTCATCAATCTCTGATAGAAATCTCTGCTATTTCGATGCACAATTGCATCTACTTTATATCATTTAGGATAGCACGCACCCTTTTTTACATCATTATCCATAGAGGATAAGCTTCCTCGGAGAAATTACCCATTTTTCCCGATGAACTTAGTAGGGCTGGAGTAAGCATAAGGAGAGAAAAAAGACTCCCTCAAAAGAACAGGAAGTCTTTTTTCTTTCCTTTACTCCTTTTATTCACGAAGCAGGCGATCCAGTTCCTGCATATCTTGGACAAATCCATTACGCATCACAAGATCAGCTCGGCCATCATAACTGGTAGCCCCTTTATTGATCATAATGATCTTCTCACCACCAAAATAGCGAAGCATCCCTGCAGCGGGATAGACCACTAAGGAGGTACCTCCTACGATGAGTAGCTCAGCTTCACTAAGAAGATAGGCGGCTTCCTCAATAGCCTGCTGATTCAGCATCTCGCCATAGAGCACTACATCGGGGCGGATAAGCCCATTACATTCAGTGCAGTAGGGTGTCCCCTCTTGGGCTAGGACGTCCTCTAAACTGAAGTCTTTTTTACACCTATCGCAGTAGTTTCTCAGGACCGAGCCATGGAGTTCAACCACTCTTTTGCTCCCTGCCAATTGATGAAGGCCATCAATGTTTTGTGTAATCACACCCAGTAATCTACCCTCCTGCTCCCATTTAGCTAGAATCTCGTGGCCAGCATTAGGCTTAGCATCGGGATAAAGCATGTTGTCTTTATAGAAGGTATAAAATTCATCGGTATGATGATAGAGATAAGTAGAGGATAACCACTCTTCAGGTGCCTTACTATAGAGTCCACCAGAAGATCTAAAATCAGGAATCCCGCTCTCGGTAGATGTTCCTGCACCTCCAAAAAAGAGGATTTTCTTTGTGTTCTTTAATACATCAACAACGTCCACGTTCACTCCTCTCAAAAAAAGACATCCGTAGATGCCTTCTTGTATAAGTCATGTTCTATGCTTCAGCAGGTACTGGTTCCTCTTCTAGGGGCACCTCATCAGCAAGGACGACTTCTTGAACCTCTTCGATCTCTTCATAGGGAAAACCGTAATAGACGGAAATTCCACTGGCTTTCAGTGAGTAATCAACAAAGAGAAGTGGTGCTGAAATGTCGTCATAATCGAACTCTGTTGCATTATCTAATTGACTTCTTGTGGCATCACCTTGCATTTTGACATTCCATCCTTCGGGAACAACCACATCAATGTTGCTGGCAATTCCCTGAATGTAAAGGGTCATGGGGTTTTCGTCTGGTGTTGCTTCGGATAAGTCCACAAGTACATTGGTGGCTACAGCACTAAGGGAAACATCTTGGAAGAGTTCTCCCCTAAAATCCACTGTCTTATTGTCACCAATAAAGAAGAAATCAGAGCTATCTCTTAAGGCTTTGTACTTTTTATAGACTAAGCAACCGATTCCTGCGCCCACACTTAGTCCTAGCCCAATTCCTGCCCACAACTTCGCGTTTTGACATTGTCTCTTATTAAGCATTTTCATCCTCCTTGATTTTTGCAAAGATCATCCTTCCCGCAGGAGTCTGCAGGGAACTGGTCACTTCTACTTCTAATGTCTGACCAACAAAAGATTTTGCCTGGTCAACCACAACCATGGTCCCATCTTCTAGATACCCAACTCCTTGCTCAACTTCCTTTCCTTCTTTAATAATGTCCAGCGTAAAGCTCTGTCCGGGTAAGGCATTTGGCTTCACTGCATTGGAAAGATCGTTGACATTGAGTACAGGTATTCGTTTCAATAGAGCCACTTTATTTAGATTATAGTCCGTGGTGATAACTGCCCCTCCAAGGTCACTAGCTAAATGGAGTAGCTTAATGTCCACTTCATCCACATCCTTAAAGTCCTTATCCGTTAAGATAAGCGAGATGTTGGTAATCTCTTTTAGTTCATTGACAAAGTCTAAGCCTCGTCTTCCTTTTGCCCTGGTTAAATCATCAGAACTATCTGCAATATGCCGTAGTTCGTCCAAAACAAAGGATGGTACAACCAGTTCACCTTCGATAAAACCAGTCTTTGAAATTTCAACTATTCTTCCATCGATGATGGCTGATGTATCCAGAACCTTTGGTACCACAGTTTTTTCTGTTTTATGGCTTAGCTTCCGCTTGAAGTCAAAACTTGGTAACTCAAGATTGCTGACCATTTTGGAGCCAACTAAAAGTCCTAGGGTTCCAAAAAAAGCATAAGTAACGATTGATAACACGACACTGATTAAATTGTTGTCTAAATACCTAAAGATGCTACTCACAAAGTAAGCTAGAATCAGTCCTGCTAAAAGGCCTAGAGACCCACTAATAATTTGGGTAGGGGGATTTTCAGTGATGGTCTCTCCTAAACTACGTATAACTTTTGATCCACGTTTCCACAAAAAGGTATAAAGAAAAAAATAGATAATTCCAAATAAAAACGTTGCGAATCCGTAAATCAATAACTTCCAAAAGCCTTTTACGAGGACAATACTGGGTAAAATCTCCGCCATGGCGGAAGATTGAATCACCCATTGTCCTGTAAGAAATCCTAGTACCAGCGAGATAGCAGCTATGATATAACTAGCTACTTTTCGCATTCTAATTCCTCCAAACATTTTTCTAAGAGCCCGTAGGCCCCTTCGTAATCGCAGTCCTCGATCAGCATAAGTTCACTGGATAAAATGTCCATTGCATTATGATAGAGCTGACGTTCGCCAGAAGAGAGGCCACGATCAGCTTCTAAACTTTTTAGATTGACCAATACCTTTGCCATATCTGTTGGACTGCCTGTTTTCATTTTGTCCAAAGTGATCTGATAGCGTTTATTCCAGTTGGAAGAAGTAATGTATTCTTCGGGTTCTTTGGTCTTGATGGCACCCATAATCGTATCGGTGTTGGATACCTCCCGAATATGTAAGATCTCCTTACGACTCACTGGAAATTTAAGCGTCATATCCTTTTGAGCAACCTTCATTGTACAATATTCCACTCGTTTTCCGAAGAAGTCCTCTGCCTCAATTTTCACCACGATGCCAGCACCATGCATTGGATATACTATCTTCGAACCTATTTTCATATTTTCCTCCTCAGAATGAGTTTATACCCTATTTCCGATGGAACTATCTTTAGGTTGTAAAAAATATGGAAAAGACTTCGTCAACGTGGCTCACTTCATCAATGCGCATGCCTGGAACCTTTACCTCTGCCTTAGGGATCAGTGCACGTTCATAGCCCAGTCGATAGGCTTCCTTTAGTCGTTTCTCAATTTGTGGAACACTACGTATTTCACCTAATAGACCTACTTCACCTAAGACAATCATTTTCTTGGGTAGGGGTTGATCGAGAAGAGAAGAAGCAATGCTTACCATCATAGGTAAAGTAAGGGCTGGCTCATTAATCTGAATTCCACCTACTGCATTGACATAGATGTCCTGGTTTTGTAAAAAGAGATTTCTCTTTTTCTCCAAAATCGCAATAGCCAGGACGAGTTTATTGTAATCCACGCCTAAAGCCATTCTCCTAGGCGATGCAAAATTACTTTGGCTAACCAAGCTTTGAATTTCTACTAGAAGTGGTCTAGTCCCCTCAATGGAAGGAAAGACCACAGTACCTGGCTCGAAGCTTGGAGAACTGGATAAGAACATTTCCGATGGATTATCCACTTCGATGAGTCCCATCCCCTCCATGCGAAAGAGGCCTACTTCATTGGTAGAGCCAAATCGGTTTTTGACACTTCTCAGGATTCTATAGATGCTGGTTCCGTCGCCCTCAAAGTACAACACGGTATCCACCATGTGTTCCAGGACTTTAGGTCCAGCTAGGGTACCGCTTTTGGTTACATGGCCGACAATAAAGGTGGCAATTCCCCTATTCTTAGCCAGGTCCATAAGAACAGAGGTAACTTCCCTAACTTGAGAGACACTACCAGGCGCAGCACTTAATGCTTCCGTACTGATGGTTTGAATGGAGTCCATAATCAGCACATTGGGTTGTTCCGCATCCACTGTGGCAATGACCTGCTCCAAGGATGTCTCACATAGAAGATAGATGTCATCTCCCTTTATCTTTAATCGTTCAGCTCTCAGTTTAATCTGTAAAGGACTTTCTTCCGCCGATACATAGAGGACTTTACGTCCACTTTGAGCAACGTGATGGGCCATTTGAAGAAGCAGAGTGCTTTTACCTATACCAGGATCTCCTCCAACCAGGATTAAGCTTCCTCGAACAATCCCTCCACCCAAAACTCGGTCTAGTTCTCCAATACCTGAACTAAGCCTACTGTCTTCTTTGACTTCAATGGAACTAATGGACTGTACTTGTCTAGCCGTTCCCTTGGGAGCAGATTTCTTTTTCTCAATTCTTTCTTCCAGTAGGCTGTTCCAATTTCCACATTCACTGCAACGCCCCATCCATTTGGGGAAAACAGCACCACAATCTTGGCATATAAATTGACTTTTCACCTTAACTCCTTAAAGTAAGAAAGGGGCCAAGGCCCCTTTGTTTACTCGTCTTCTTTCGCTGCTTCAATTACTTTTTCTGCAATCATAGCAGGTACTTCTTCATAGCGTTCAAAACGTACTGTGAAGGTTCCTCTGGCTTGGGTCATACTGCGTAGATCTGAAGAATAGGTGAAGAGCTCAGCTTCAGGTGCTTCAGCAAATACAGTTTGACCTCCGTCATCACTTGGCTCCATACCTAAGATACGGCCACGACGCTTATTCATGTCTCCCATGATATCACCCATGTAGTCATCTGGAACAGTAATTTCTAGATGCATGATGGGCTCAAGGAGAATTGGATCTGCTTTAATCAGTCCATCCTTAAAGGCGATGGAGGCAGCGATTTTAAAGGC